>NZ_JBYCLB010000181.1:0-10066 GCF_057473705.1 Mycobacterium sp. TH-M15
TGGCCGAGTCGCAGCCGGGTCTGCACCTCCCCGGACGGGCAGCCGGTGGTGGCGATGATGCCGGCGGCGTGCTCGGCGACCAGTTCGGCGTCCATCCGCGACCACTTGCCCAGCTGCCCCTCGAACGAGGCGAGCGAGGAGAGCGTGAACAGGTTGCGCAGGCCGGTCGCGTTCTCGGCGACCATGGTCAGGTGGGTGTAGGAGCCGCCGCCGGAGACGTCGTCGCTTTTCTGGCCCGGGTCGCCCCAGTGGATCCGGCGGGTGTCAAAACGGGAACCGGGGGCGACATAGGCCTCCACCCCGATGATCGGTTTGATCCCGGCGTCGGTGGCCGCCCGGTAGAACTCGCTGGCACCGAACATGTTTCCGTGGTCGGTCATGCCGATCGCCGGCATGTCCAGCCGCTGCGCCTCGGCCAGCATCGGGGTGATCTTCGCGGCACCGTCCAGCATCGAGTACTCGGTGTGGTTGTGCAGGTGCACGAAGGAACCGTCCATAGGACCGCCAGTCTATGGCCGGGCGCCGACCCCGCTTCGATGGCTCGACGGGCGTGTCTTCCCCGGCGGTGAAGCCACCCCGGCCCGCGCCGATGCTGATAGCGTTTCCGGGACAGTTGCTGTCGGTCCGCACTTCGGCCCAGAGACCACTACGGCCAGAGACAACAGGGAGACGAGAGATGAGCGTGTACCGGGTCATCGACATCATCGGGACCAGCCCGTCGTCGTGGGAGAACGCCGCCGCCGAGGCGATTCACCGGACCAAGCAGACCATCGACGACATCCGGGTGGCCCAGGTCGTCGAGCAGGACATCGCCCTGGACGACAAGGGCGCCATCATCTACCGCACCAAGCTGCGGGTCTCGTTCAAGATCCGGCCGCCGAAGAGCGCCGACTGACCCGGCACCTGGCGGGTCAGCCGATCAGTCCGGCTCGTCGTCGGCGGAGCCCGAGTGGCGGGCGAACAACAAGTCGACGCCGTTCACGTGGCGCAGCTCGACCAGCAGCCACAACGCCCCGCCGATCGTGCCGAGCACCGAGATGAGCACCGTCGTCTCGATCCACTCGTAGTGCTTGTAGGCGGCCACCAGCACCGTGCTGATCATCCCGAGCACCGCGATGCCCAGCAGGATGAACCCCGGCCAGAAGAAGTTGTCTTTCACCGCGATACCGGCGTGTTGGTGGGTGGTCCGGAGATGATCGGTCGGGTCGTGATGTGTGTCGCCCATGGTCTCCCCACTCGTTGCCGGACAGCCACATAGCCGCCCACTCGAATAGTCGGTGGAACGCCACAATCCTACCGTCGAACAGGATCGAGCCACCGGCATCACGGTCGCTTTCGCGTCGATCGGGTCAGCTCGCGCCGGTCCCTTTGCGGATGTAGACATCGGGCACCACGGTGGCGCTGATCGTCGTCGTCAGCCAGACCACCACCCCGGTGGCGAGCCAGGCGGCCGGCGTCGGGATGGACAGCCCGTTCGCCGTCGCCGCACCGATGGCCAGCGCGACGAAGGTGGTGATCAGCGCGGCGCTGCCCAGCCCGAGCGAGGCATACCCGTGCGGCAGCCGCAGCAGGAACATCGACAGCACGCCCATCACCGCCGAGAAGAACACCCAGGCGACGATGAACCCGTGCGCCCGCATCGAGACGCCCGGAACTGTCCACGCCGCCACCAGGAGCCCTATCCCCCACGCTGCCACCCGGGCGCTGCCCCGCAACAGAATTTCCTTCATGGCGACAAGCCTAAGCCTCCGGGCGGCGGTGCACCGGCGCTTCATCGCGATGTCGTCATCCGGTGATCGGGCCGCGACCCGCGCGCTCCCGAAGCGCCCGCCCGCGAGAGAATGCCGGCATGCCACCGACGTTCGACGACCTGGTGACCGAGGCGGCCGCAGCGCCGGTCGACGGGTGGGACTTCTCCTGGCTGGACGGCCGCGCCACCGAGCAGCGCCCGTCCTGGGGCTACCAGCGGTTGATCAGCCGGCGGCTGGCGGAGGCGTCGGCCGCGGTCGATCTGCAGACCGGCGGCGGGGAGGTGCTGGCCGGAGCCGGGCGGCTGACTCGCTTCCCGCCGGTCGCCGCCGCCACCGAGTCCTGGCCGCCGAACGCCGCCCGGGCGACCCGGCTGCTGCATCCGCTCGGCGTGGTGGTGGTGTCGGTGCCGGAGCGCCCGCCGCTTCCGTTCGCCGACGAGGCGTTCGACCTGGTGACCAGCCGGCACCCGAACGGGATCTGGTGGGCCGAGATCGCCCGGGTGCTGCGGCCCGGCGGCAGCTATCTGGCCCAGCAGGTCGGGCCGGAGTCGATGGTCGAGCTGACCGAGTTCTTCCTCGGGCCGGCACCGCAGAAGGGCGCCGGATACGCCCCGGACGTCCAGCGGGCGCAGGCGGAGGCCGCCGGGCTGGAGGTGCTGGACCTGCGGATCGAACGGCTGCGGGCGGAGTTCTTCGACGTCGGCGCGGTCGTCTACTTCCTGCGCAAGGTGATCTGGACGGTGCCGGGCTTCACCGTCGGGGAACACCGTGGCCGGCTGCGGGAGTTGCACGAGCGGATCGGTGCCGAGGGGCCGTTCGTCGCGCATGCCAGCCGGGTGCTCGTCGAGGCCCGCAAGCCCGGCTGAGCCGCCCGATTCAACCGGAGGCGCGCAGCACGTCCAGCGCGTGCTGCAGGTCCGCCGGGTACGGGCTGGTGATCTCCATCGGCCGGCCGTCGCCGGGGTGGGCGAAGGCCAGCGCCCGCGCGTGCAGCCACTGTCGTTGCAGCCCAAGCCGTTCCGCGAGCCTGGGATCGGCGCCGTAGGTCAGGTCGCCGCAGCAGGGACGGCGGACGGCGGCGAAGTGCACCCGGATCTGGTGGGTGCGGCCGGTCTCCAGGTGGATGTCGAGCAGGCTGGCGGCGACGAACGCCTCGATGGTGTCGTAGTGGGTGATGCTGTGCCGGCCACCGGCGGTGACGGCGAACTTCCAGTCGCGTCCGTGCTGGCGGCCGATGGGCGCGTCGATGGTGCCGCTGGACGGGTCCGGGTGGCCCTGCACCAGGGCGTGGTAGCGCTTGTCGACGGTGCGCTGCTTGAAGGCCCGCTTGAGCACCGTGTAGGCGCGGTCGGAGAGCGCGACCACCATCACCCCCGATGTGCCGGCGTCGAGGCGGTGCACGATGCCGCGTCGCTCCGGCACCCCGGAGGTGGTGATCCGGTAGCCGGCCGCGGCCAGCCCACCCAGCACCGTCGGGCCGGTCCAGCCCACCGACGCGTGCGCGGCCACCCCGGGCGGTTTGTCCACCGCGACGATGTCGTCATCGGCGTAGAGCACCGTCATGCCCTCGACTTCCACGGGCGTGTTCTGCACCGGCGCCGCCGGCTCCGGCAGCCGCACCTGCAGCCAGGCGCCGGCGGCCAACCGGTCGGACTTGCCGGCCGGCGCGCCGTCCAACTCGACGTCGCCGCCCTCGGCCAGCGCCGCGGCGGCGGTCCGCGACATGCCCAGCAGCCGGGCCAGCCCGGCGTCGACCCGCATCCCCGCCAGGCCCTCCGGGACCGGCATCGAGCGGTGGCTCACCGGCGAGGTCGCTGGGGCCGGTCGGGCCGGCGGCACCCGACGGTGTCGAAGTCGAAGCCGAAGATCGAGAGCGCGACCAGCAGCATCGCCCCGCCGACCACGGCCGGGTCGGCGACGTTGAACACCGGCCACCAGCCGAACGACAGGAAGTCGACGACGTGGCCGCGCAGCGGGCCCGGCGAGCGGAAGAACCGGTCCATCAGGTTGCCCATCGCCCCGCCGAGGATCATGCCCAGGCCGACCGCCCACCACGGCGAGACCAGCCGCCGGCCCATCCAGACGATGCCGACCACCACCGCGCTGGCCACCAGGGTCAGCACCCAGGTGTAGCCGGTGGCCATCGAGAACGCCGCCCCGGAGTTGCGGACCAGCGTCCAGGTCACCGTGTCGCCGATGATCGACACCGGCTCCCCCGGCGCCAGCAGCTCGACGGCCAGCGCCTTGGTGACGACGTCGAGCACCAGCACGACCGCGGCCACCGACAGCAGCAGCCGCAGCCGCCGCCGCGGCGGCGTCGGCACGTCCGGGGCGGCGGCGTCGGTGGTGGCTTCCTCGGTCACGCCCCCATCATTCCTTAGCCCGACGATCGCCGTGATCGAGCCCGCCGGTGCGGCATGATCGCAGGATGAGCCGCCTCGCTGTGATCACCACCGGCGGGACGATCGCCACCAGCGCCGACGCCGCCGGGGTGCTGCGGCCCACCCGCGCCGGCGCCGACCTGGTGGCCGGCCTGGACGGTGGTCACTCGGTGACGGTGGTCGACCTGATGGCGAAGGACAGCTCCGAGCTGACCCCGGCCGACTGGGACCGGATCCGCCGGGCGGTGGACGCCGCGGTGGCCGGCGGCGCGGCCGGGGTGGTGGTCACCCACGGCACCGACACCCTGGAGGAGACGGCGCTCTGGCTGGAGCTGACCTACGCCGGTGACGCGCCGGTGGTGCTCACCGGCGCGCAGCGCAGCGCGGACGCGCCGGACGCCGACGGGCCGGGGAATCTGCGTGACGCACTGGCCGTCGCCGCCGACCCGGCCGCCCGCGGCCACGGGGTGCTGGTCTGCTTCGCCGGGAGGGTGCTGGCCCCGCTCCGGCTGCAGAAGGTGGCCACCCGGGACCTGGCCGGGTTCGCCGGTCAGCGGCTCGGCGCCATCGGCGACGGTGTGGTCGACCTCGCCGAGTGGACAGACCGCCCCTACCTGGGGGATCTGACGCCCGGCCCGCGGGTCGACGTCGTCGCGCTGTACGCCGGTGCCGACGGCGTCGCCCTGGACGCCTGCGCGGCCGCCGGGGCCCGCGGTGTGGTGCTGGAGGCGCTCGGCTCGGGCAACGCGCCGGCGGCGGTGATCGACGCGGTGCGCCGGCACTGCCGCGCCGGGCTGGCGGTGGTGGTGTCCAGCCGGGTGCCGGACGGGCGGGTCGGCCCGGCCTACGGGCCGGGCCGTGCGCTGGTGGACGCCGGCGCGGTGCCGGTGCCGCGGCTGCGTCCCGCCCAGGCCCGGGTGCTGGTGCTGGCCGCGCTGGCCGGTGGGCTGCCCGTCGACGAGGTCATCGCCCGCTGGGGCTGACCGGCGCTCAGCCGTGCTCGGTGTCCAGCCGGGCCAGGTGGGCGAGGTAGTCCGGCCAGTCCAGGCTGTCGACCGGGTCGGCGGCGACCAGGTCCGGGTTGTCCAGCCGGAACGTCCGCATCGGGCCGGGTCCGGTGGCCCGGGTCTCGAACCGCACCGACACCACGCCGTGGCCGGCCCCCTGCACCCAGCCGTGGCCGAGCTCCCGGTGCGCGACGTCGTCGCCGACCGCCCAGCCGACCGTCGAGCCGGTGGGCTCGGCCGGCGGTTCCGCTGCCACGTCGGGCGGCGTTTCCGCCGGAGCCGACTCCACCGGGTCGGCCACCAGGTCCAGCACCGGGAACAACGGCTCCTGGCGCACCTCGGTCAGCCCGGAGAAACCGACCCCGAGCAGCCGGATCGGGCCGACCTGCCGCGGGTCCAGCAGCAGCCGCCGGGCCGCCGCGACCAACGCGCTGACGTCGGTGGTGGCGTACGGCAGGGTGGCCGAGCGGGTCAGGATGCCCATGTCGGACTTGCGCAGCTTCACCGTCACCGTGCGGGCGCCCCGGCCGTCGTGCAGCAGCCGCTGGTAGGCGTGCTCGGCGATCGGGCCGATCACCTCGTGCAGCCGCTCCACGGTGGTCAGATCGGTCGGGAAGGTGGACTCGGCGCTGATCTGCTTGGCCTCGGCACGCTCGGCGACCGGGCGGTCGTCGACGCCGCGGGCCAGCCGGTGCAGCGCGGCGCCGGTGGTGGCCCCCAGGATGCCGGCCACCTCGGCGTCGGTCAGCGCGGCGAACTGGCCGATGGTGCCGATGCCCAGCCGGTGCAGCTTCTCCTCGGCCACCGGCCCGATCCCCCAGAGCCGGCGCACCGGCAGGCCGTCCAGCAACGCGCGCTGCTCGGGCCGGGGAACCACCCGCACCCCGTCCGGCTTGGCCAGATCCGAGGCGATCTTGGCCAGCTGCTTGCCGGAGCCGGCGCCGACCGAGGCGACCAGCCCGGTCTCCTCGCGGACCCGACGCCGCAGCTCCTCGCAGAAGCGCTCCACGGCGGCCGGGGTCGCGCCGCGCAGCTCGGCCGGCTCACCGAACCCCTCGTCGAAGGAGAGCTGCTCGACGACCGGGATCACCCCGCGAACGGTCTCGAAGACCCGGCGGCTGGCCGCCCGGTAGACGCCGCCGCGCGGCGGCAGCACCACCGCGCCGGCACCGACCAGCCGCCGGGCCTGGTGCATCGGCATCGCCGAGTGGGCGCCGAAAACCCGCGCCTGGTAGCTGGCGCCGGCCACCACGCCGCGGCCGCCGATCCCGCCGACCAGCACCGGCCGGTCGCGCAGCGTCGGGCGGGTCAGCTGCTCGACGGAGGCGAAGAACGCATCCATGTCCAGATGCAGCACCCAGCGGCCGGATTCGCCCACACCTGCCGATGCTAGGTCAGCGCCGCGCCGGACATCCGACGGCCGACCGCCGCGCGGCACCGCGGAAAATGGTTGGCCGGTGCCGAGTCGGCTCGATAGCCTGCCGGTATGGCGATGAACTTCTTGCATCGGCGATGCTGTTCCTCCCGGCGCTGGGCCAGGCAGGTCCAAGAGCAGATGATCCCGTGGGTGCTGGCCGGCGTGGACCTCGGCGACAACACCCTGGAGATCGGGCCCGGCTACGGCGCGAACCTGCGGGTGCTGGTCGACATGACGCCGAGCCTGACCGCGGTGGAGTTGGATTCGGTGATGGCCGGGCGGCTGCAGGACGAATACGGCTCCCGGGCCCGGATCATCACCGGCGACGGCACCGACACCGGGCTGCCCGACGCCGATTTCAGCTCGGTGGTGTGTTTCACCATGCTGCACCACGTTCCGACGCCGGAGCTGCAGGATCGGCTGTTCGCCGAGGCGCTGCGGGTGCTGCGGCCCGGCGGGGTGTTCGCCGGCAGCGACGGGGTGCCGTCGCTGCGGTTCCGGGTGGTGCACCTGCGCGACGTCTACAACCCGGTCCCGCCGGATTCGCTGGCGGATCGGTTGCGGCAGGCCGGGTTTGACGACGTGGCGACCGAGGTCAAGGACGGTCGGCAGCGCTGGCGGGCGGTCAAGCCCGGCTGACTGGCCGCAGTCACCGAGGGCATCGACGTGGGTGCGGACGAAGACGGCCGAGACCGGATCGGCTCGCTGCGGCGGCTGGCGATCGGCTCGCTGAACAGCTACCGCGGCGGCTTCGCCGACCTGGCACGCCTGGACCGCGATCTGGAGTGGACGATCCGCTCTCTGGCAGAAGTCGCCGATCCGTCGTGGGTCGACTCGCTATTCGGACACTGGAACTCTCTGGAGATCATGTATGCCGGCGCGCTCAGTGACGAGCGGCAGGACTTGACTCCGGAAGAAGAGGCCGACGTCCAGGAAACCGTCGCCTGGTTTCGGACAGCGTTTGGCGACTACGAGCTGCCGTTGAGCCCCGACGAAAAGCCGCGCGAACACGACGTGATCCGACTGCGGCGGCCGATGCCGGAGCATGGTCTGTCGGCGGGTTCGACCGGGACCGTTGTTGTGGACTACACGATGTATTCGGACGGGACCCTGCCGCCGGAGAACGCGATTCCGGCGGCACCCCCCGAGCCATGGTGACCGTTGCCGAAAATGACGTCGAGGTGGTGTCGCGCCCCGGTTACGGCAGGTCACGGTTGTAGTGGGCGGACCGCCGGTCAGCGCCGATGCGTGGGCCCCAGCGCAGGTGTCACATCTGAGGACGAGTTCGAAGCGCTGAAATCTGTTTGCGCGTAACAATGTCTGGCCGAAACTCGGATGGTGAGTGGGAACCCCGAACGTACCCGGCGTAGCCGGGTAATTCCGTGGCGGTGCGGGTTGGGGTCAGGCGGCGAAGTCGGTGACGCGTTCACGTTCAGGGAGGCTGGTGGTCTTCGCCGGTGACTTGCCGGTCGGGCGTCAGTGGCGATGTGTCTTTCCGAGCCGCGGACCCGTTCCGAAATACTCACGAAATACGTAGAGCAGGGGGTTCCAGGTGTTGGTATCGATATGACCGGTCCCTGGCGTGACGACTCGACGGTGCGCGTGGATGGCTCGGACGTGGGTTTCCACGATTCGGAATCCATCACCGTCGGGGCCCTGGGGCTTATGAACTGCGATCACGTCAGCCTCGCACTGTATCGAACATTCTTGGATCCGCGGAGGCGTCACGTGAACCGACGCCTGCGACGTGAACTTACCCGGCCCCCACTTATCGCGGGCGTAGGTGAACTGGCCGGCCTTATGGGGTGCTGGCGGATTATGGCCCGTCAGGGTGGCAATCACATCCACCTGCTCCCAGCGGTCAGCATCGGGATAGTTGATGACGCATTCACGTTCGCGTTCGAGGTTGGCCAATGTTTGCGAGGTCGCCTCCCAGCCCAGCACGATCGTGCGCCCCAGCGCCCAGGCCGAGGACATCGGACCGATGTTGCAGGTGCCGTCCGGACTCATCGTGGTGATCAGCGCGACAGGCGTTCCCACGTAGAGGACCTTCGGATCAATGGTGACATGGCTGTTCGTCATGACAGAAGCGTGAACGCTGGACGGTTCGGCCGATACCGAACCGTTTACCAGGCATGATCAAGTCATGGGGCGAACCCACGGGCCGAGCACAACGCCGGATGTCTCCGGATTCTGCGCCGTGCTGGCTGATGAGTCCCGCGCAGCGATGGCTCTGGCGATGATCGACGGCCGCGCCTGGACGGTTTCCGAGTTGGCGGCTCTGGCGGGCGTCGCCCGTTCGACAGCGACCGAACACGCCCACCGTCTGGTGGCCGCCGAGATCTGCAGCGAGGTCAAGCAAGGCCGTCACCGTTACCTGCGACTTCGCGATGCCCATGTGGCGGACGTCCTCGAGGGTATTGGCTCGATTTCCGCTCCTCAGCCACTGAAAACATCATTGCGCTCGGTTTGCAGGGACGCCGCACTGCGGTCGGGCCGCACCTGCTACCGGCATCTGGCCGGTGCGCTTGGCCTATGCATCACCGACTCTCTTCGCGACCTCGACGTCATCACCGACGACTGGCAACTGGGCGTCGGTGGCTCCACGTGGTTCGGCGAGCTAGGCATCCCCATCGGGGCACCGTCGCGTCGGCCACTGATTCGCCCGTGCCTGGACTGGACCGAACGCCGCGACCACCTCGCCGGGGGCCTTGGAGACGCGCTCTGCGCGCAACTCATCGACCGAGGCTGGATCAGAAAACGAGCCGGCACCCGCGCCGTCACCCTCACCGAGGCCGGACGCCGCGAACTCACCGAACGTGGCATCGACCTCCACCTGCCGATGAGACCAACGGCTGGACGGTGACCCAGGGCAGCGGCGGCGTGCTGTCCTTCGACGACACGTTGGACCCCAGCGATTCCGACACGGCAGGTGCATCGGCGCTACACCGGTCTGCGGGATCTCACCGAGGGGGCGCACCTCACACCTTGCTGATCGCCACCCGAACCCCGTCGCCGATCTCGACGCAATCCTGGCCCGGGTCGCCTATTTCGAAGCCGGTGGCCAGGATCTCACCGGCGATCAGCTCGGCGTGGCTGCGGGCCCAGGCGGCCCGCCCGTCCGGCACCGCCAGCACCACGGTGATCCGGTCGGAGACGTCCAGGCCGGTGGTCTTGCGCAGCTCCTGCAGCTCGCGGATCCGGTCCTTGGCCCAGCCCTCGGCCTCCAGCTCGGGGGTGACCGCCGCGTCGAGCACCACCAGCCCGGCGTCGTCGGGCAGCGCGGCGGTGAACTCCGGATCGGCGGCCACCAGCTTGGCGACGTACTCGCCGGGCTGCAGCACCGCCGGACCGACGGTCAGGGTGCCGTCGGCGGGCACCCCCCCCGCCCCCGCCTGGCCCGCCTTGATCGCCGCCTGCACGGCCGGGCCCCGCCGCGGGCCAGCGACCCGGGCGTGGACGGCCAGCTCGCAGCGGCCGTAGCGGTCGATGTCGTCGGTGAGCTCGACC
>NZ_JBYCLB010000182.1:0-5439 GCF_057473705.1 Mycobacterium sp. TH-M15
AACCAACGCCGCCGAGTACGGTGGGCCTGCACCCGCCACTCCCGGCGGGAGCCGCTCAGGACCAGGCAGCTACGCCCCTGCTAAGTCGGAAGAGCCCGTTAACCGAACAGCGTGGCGCGACTGCTGTGCCGCTGCTCCAGGTCGAGCAGCGCCCGTTTGCGGTCGATCCCGCCGCCGTACCCGGTCAGGCTGCCGCTGGTGCCGATCACCCGATGGCACGGAACGATGATTGAGATCGGGTTGCGGCCGTTGGCCAGCCCCACCGCGCGTGAGGCCGACGGTGCACCGATCGCCGTGGCCAGCTGCCGGTAGGAGCGGGTCTCCCCATAGGGGATGGTCTGCAGGGCCGCCCAGACCCGGCGCTGAAATGCGGTGCCGGTCAGTTCCAGGTCGAGGTCGAACTCGGTCAGTTCACCGGCGAAATACGCCGTGAGTTCAGCGGCCGCCGCGCCGAACGCCGCGTCGTCGCGGATCCAGCCGGTCGGATCGGGCGCGTGCGCGTGGTGGTCCATCAGCAGATGGGTTAGCCTGCGGTCCCGTCCGGCCAGGGTCAACGGGCCGATCGGGCTGTCGATGATGCGGTAGTAGGTCATCCGATCTCCTTCGGGGGCCGCTCGGTGATGTCATGGTCGAGCACGGTCCGCAGGTGCCGGGTGGCATAGCAGCGCCACGGTCGGCACCGGCCGCTGCGCGCGGTCAGCGCCCGCGGTCCGGCCGGCAACCAGCACCGTCGCGATGATGCCGACCACCGGGAGGCCGCAGCCCAACAGCCAGACCGTCATCTCCCGGCCCATCAGCCCGGGTGCCAGCCGGCGCGGCGGGGCACCGGCTTCCAGCGCCCGGGTGGGCACCGGGCGCAGTGCGAATTCGGTGACCAAGTAGGAAAACGTCGCCGTGATGAGGCCGACGATCCCCACCGAGAACAGCACCTGCGGGATGAACTGGCGGGTCACCGATCCGTAGAGGGTGGTCAGCAGCGCGGTGCCGACCCCCCACAGGATCAGGTGGATCGCGGCGACTCGCCACGGTGTCACGATGGTGCTGCGCTGATCGACCCGGGTGGGCCGGCGCCTCTCGGTCGCCCGCCGCAGATTGCGGACGGTCTGCCGGGTGATCCAGAACGTGCCCAGCGCGACGGCCGCCGCCACGTAGGCCGGTGCGACTGTGAAGGTTAGCCAGAACGGCGCGTCGGCGAAGACGGACGGCACCGGGAAGGCCACCGTCAGCAGCAACGCCGCGACACCGACGCCGATCAGGTTGCCGGTCACGATCAGCGCGGTCATGACGGCCTGGATGCGCACCCGCTGCCGGCGCGGACTCTCGGTCACCCGGCCCAGCAGCCAGGAGCCGTACGCCGGGGTCTCGGCGAGCCGGCCGCTCTGCCGGGTCACCGCCTCCAGCACCCGGCCCAGGCGCTGCGGCGTCGTCTTCCTGGCCGTCATGGTGGCGTCAGCCTAATTCGTCGTCGACGCGGGCTTAAGGTGGACCGGGTGCGGCTTGTCATCGCTCAGTGCACCGTCGACTACATCGGCCGGCTCACCGCGCACCTGCCGTCGGCGCGGCGGCTGATCCTGATCAAGGCGGACGGATCGGTCAGCCTGCACGCCGACGACCGCGCGTACAAGCCGTTGAACTGGATGAGCCCGCCGTGCCGGCTCACCGAGAATCCGGACGGCGACCATCCGGTCTGGGTAGTGCAGAACAAGGCCGGCGAGCAGTTGCGGATCACCATCGAGCAGATCGACCACGACTCCAGTCACGAACTCGGCGTCGACCCCGGCCTGGTCAAAGACGGGGTGGAAGCGCACCTGCAGGCGCTGCTCGCCGAGCATGTCGAGCTGCTCGGCGTCGGCTATTCGCTGGTCCGCCGGGAGTACATGACCCCGATCGGACCGGTGGACCTGCTCTGCCGCGACGAGCAGGGTCGATCGGTGGCGGTGGAGATCAAGCGGCGCGGTGAGATCGACGGCGTCGAGCAGCTCACCCGTTACCTGGAGCTGCTCAACCGGGACGGCCTGCTGGCCCCGGTGAGCGGGGTGTTCGCCGCCCAGCAGATCAAGCCACAGGCCCGCACGCTGGCCGTGGATCGGGGCATCCGTTGCGTCACACTCGATTACGACGCGATGCGCGGCATGGACAGCGACGAGTTCCGACTGTTCTGAAACGCCGCGGTTAGACTGTCGGCATGGCCCGGCGTCGCGCATCGACGGATCGACGGCTGCGGCCGGCGGCACCGCCGCGGGTGGAGGCCGGCGTCGACGGCCACCCCTACGAGGTTCGGCCGATTGTCGGCAGCCGGGCGGTCAAGACCTATCGGTGTCCCGGTTGTGATCAGGAAATCCGGCCCGGAACACCACATCTGGTGGCCTGGCCGGTCGAGCTCGGTGCGGCAGTCCTGGAAGACCGGCGGCACTGGCACACGTCGTGCTGGCGGAACCGGGCCACCCGCGGCCCGACCAGGAAATGGTCCTGAGGCCCAGCGGTCAGGGCGCGTCGGCGGCCGGCTCGACCAGCTCGACCAGCACCCCGCCGGCGTCCTTGGGGTGGATGAAGTTGATCCGGGATCCGGCCGTGCCGCGACGCGGGGCGGTGTAGGTCAGCCGGATGCCGTTCTCGGTGAGCCGAGCGCAGAGCGTGTCCAGGTCGCTGACCCGGTAGGCGATCTGCTGCAGGCCGGGCCCGCGCTTGTCCAGGAACTTCGCGATCGGCGACGCGTCGTCGACCGGCGCCATCAGCTGGATCTGGGAGCTGCCCGCCGCCGCCCCGCGCACCGACAACATCGCCTCGACGATGCCCTGGTCGGCGTTGACCTCTTCGTGCACGACGATCATGCCCAAGTGGTCGTGGTACCACTTCTTGGCCGCGTCCAGATCGGGCACCGCGACACCGACGTGGTCGACCGCGGTCACCAGCGCGCTGGACAGGATGGGCCGTACGTCGACATGGTCGGTCGTCATAGGCCAACGGTAGCCTGACGGGAAAGAGCGTGTGCAACCGATCGGCTGATAAGCCGGTCACAGCAGTCCGGGAGGTAGGTCATGACGACGTCGGTCATCGTTGCTGGAGCACGGACCCCGATCGGCAAACTGATGGGCGGACTGAAGGATTTCTCGGCCAGCGACCTCGGCGGGGTGGCCATCGCGGCGGCGCTGGAGAAGGCACGGGTGTCCGCCTCGCTGGTGCAGTACGTGATCATGGGCCAGGTGCTCACCGCCGGCGCTGGCCAGATCCCGGCGCGGCAGGCGGCGGTGGCGGCCGGGATCGGCTGGGACGTCCCGGCGCTGACGATCAACAAGGTCTGCCTCTCCGGTCTGGACGCGATCGCGCTCGCCGACCAGTTGATCCGGGCCGGCGAGTTCGACGTGGTGGTGGCCGGCGGGCAGGAGTCGATGACGAAGGCGCCGCACCTGCTGATGAACAGCCGGGCCGGCTACCGCTACGGCGACGTGACGATGCTCGATCACCTGGCCTACGACGGGCTGCACGATGCGTTCACCGACCAGGCGATGGGGGCGCTCACCGAACAGCGCAACGACGCCGACACGTTCAGCCGGGCCGAGCAGGACGAGTTCTCCGCCCGGTCACACCAGCGGGCCGCGGCCGCCTGGAAGGACGGCGTCTTCGCCGACGAGGTTGTCCCGGTGACGATTCCGCAGCGCAAAGGGGATCCGCTCCGGTTCGCCGAGGACGAGGGCATCCGCGCCGACACCACCGCCGAGTCACTGGCCGGGCTGAAGCCGGCCTTCCGGTCGGACGGCACCCTCACCGCCGGGTCGTCGTCGCAGATCTCCGACGGCGCGGCCGCCGTGGTGGTGATGAACAAGGAGAAGGCGGTCGAGCTGGGCCTGGACTGGCTGGCGGAGATCGGGGCGCACGGCGTGGTGGCCGGGCCGGACTCGACGCTGCAGTCCCAGCCGGCCAACGCGATCAAGAAAGCCGTGGCCCGGGAAGGCATCGGGGTCGGCGACCTCGACGTGATCGAGATCAACGAGGCGTTCGCCGCGGTGGCGCTGGCCTCGATCAAGGAGCTCGGCGTCAGCCCGGAGATCGTCAACGTCAACGGCGGGGCGATCGCGGTCGGACACCCGATCGGCATGTCCGGGGCGCGGCTCGCCCTGCACGTGGCGCTCGAGCTGGCCCGGCGCGGCGCGGGGTACGGGGTGGCGGCGCTCTGCGGTGGCGGCGGCCAGGGCGACGCGCTGATCCTGCGGGCCGGCTAGCCCCGAGGGTTGCTGGGACCGCGAACCGGGGGGTGTGTGACGTTGTTTAACCGGCGGTCGGTGCCCCCGGCGGGCATCGAGGGCGGCGTGACAGACTTGACGGCGTGACGCGTCCCCGACCCCCGATCGGCCCGGCACTGGCCGGAGCCGTGGATCTGTCTGGCCTGAAGCGCCCGGCTCAGCCGGATGTCGCCGGCGCCGCGGGCGCCGCCGGGTCTCACGAGGTCACCGAGGCCAACTTCGAAACCGAGGTGCTGGTCCGGTCCAACGAGATACCGGTGGTGGTGCTGCTCTGGTCGCCGCGCAGCGACGCGTGCGTGCAGTTGGTCGAGACGCTGGCCGGGCTGGCTCAGGCCGATACCCAAGCCGGCGGCGCCCGATGGTCGTTGGCGACGGTGAACGTCGACACCGCCGGCCGGGTGGCGCAGGTGTTCGGCGTCGATGCGGTGCCGACGGTGGTGGCGCTGGCGGCCGGGCAGCCGATCTCCAGCTTCCAGGGCGTGCAGCCGGCCGAACAGCTGCGCCGGTGGCTGGACTCGGTGCTGTCGGCGACCGCCGGCAAGCTCAGCGGTGCGCCGGGCGCCGATCAGCCCGCACCCGTCGACCCGGCCCTGGCTCAGGCGCGTGAACAAGTGGCGGCCGGTGATTTCGCCGCGGCGCGGAAGTCGTTTCAGGCGCTGTTGGACGCCGACCCGCAGCACCAAGAGGCCCAGGCCACGCTGCGCCAGGTCGTCTTCCTGGAGCGGGCGACCGCGCGGCGCCCGGACGCGGTGGCGGTTGCCGACGCCGCCCCGCACGACATCGAGGCCGCCTTCGCCGCGGCCGACGTGCAGATCCTCAGCCAGGACGTCGGCGCGGCATTCGACCGGCTGATCGCGCTGGTGCGCCGGACCTCCGGCGACGACCGGGCCACCGTGCGTACCCGGCTGGTGGAGCTCTTCGACGTCTTCGACCCGGCCGACCCGGAGGTCATCACGGCCCGGCGCAACCTGGCCAGCGCGCTGTACTGATCCGGAATAGCGTCGCGGGCTCCGTGGTTGCAGCCGCCATGCCCAGAACCTTCACCGAAACCGAACGCCAGGAATTCCTCGGGGGGCAGCACGTCGGTGTGCTCTCGGTCGCCGCCCTCTCTGTCAACATGGGTTGAGGCACCCGCCCCCTGATAAATAGTGACCCGAGGGCGGGGATGGAGAGATTCCCCGAAATGACGAACAAAGTG
>NZ_JBYCLB010000183.1:0-1818 GCF_057473705.1 Mycobacterium sp. TH-M15
ACTGCCGACCAGCCCACGGCGATAGCCGCATGAGCGCCTATCGAGACAGCCGGCCGGTACGAGGAATCCCCGCAGTTCACTGCGGGGAGGACGTCAACGGATAGGCACCGACCCGGAGTGCTGCCCCACCGGGGCCGCCGTTACCCGGTACCGGATCTCCGGGGGCGGACTGGCCACGCTCGACCCGATCCCGCGCCGCTGACGGTGCCCGCGTCGCCCGGTGAACAGGTTTCAGCTTCCGCCCGGGGAACCGGGTCTAATTGTGGTGTGCTGCCGATGCTGGCCCGGGTGCTGACGGTGTGCGGACTGTCGCTGGCCGGATGCGCCCCGGTGCCGCCGGCCGCCGAACCGGCGCCGGCCTACCTCGGCCAGGTTCGACTGCCACCCTCCGCCGGGTTCGACGGCACCGTCATCGGCGGACTCTCGGCGATCAGCTACGACCCCGGGCGCGACCGCTACTACGTGATCAGCGACGACCGATCGGCGACCGGCCCGGCCCGGTTCTACGACGTCCACCTGTCGGTCTCGCCCACCGGTATCCGCGACCTGACGTTCGCCGGTGTCCATCCGCTGCTCGACGCCGACGGCCGGGTGTTCGGTCCGCAAGCGTTCGACCGGACCCCGCCGGTCGTCCCGCCCGATCCGGAGGGCATCGCCTTCGACGCCGCGCGCCAGCGGCTGTACTGGTCGTCGGAGGGGGAGCGGATCACCGGCGGCTCGACCGGCCCGATCCTGGCCGACCCGTGGATCCGGATCGCCGGCCTGGACGGCAGCTACCTGGGCCGCTTCACCATGCCGCCGGACGCGACCATGTCGGCCCGGCGGACCGGGCCGCGGCGCAACGCGGCGCTGGAGGGGTTGACGCTGTCGCCGAGCGGGCGGCTGCTGTTCGCGGCCATGGAGGGGCCCGAGTACCAGGACGGCGGCCTGCCCGACCGCGACCACGGCGCGCTGATCCGGGTCACCGCCTTCGACGTCGACACCGCCGCACCGGTAGCCCAGTACGCCTACCGGTTGGAGCCGGTCTCCGCGCCGGCGCGGACCAACGGCCTCTCCGACCTGGTCGCGCTCTCCGACACCGAGTTCCTGGTGATCGAACGCGCATTCAGCGCCACCCCGACCGTCCGGGTGTTCCGGGCGCGGATCGGCGATGCCACCGACGTGCTGGCGGTGCCGTCGCTGGCCGATTCCCGGTCGACGCCGATGGCCAAGGCGCTGGTCGCCGACCTGTCGGCCACCCCCGGGCTGGCGCCGCTGGACAACGTCGAAGGCATCACCCTGGGCCCCCGGCTGCCCGACGGACGCCAGACGATGGTCTTCGTCAGCGACGACAACTTCTCGCCGGCCGAGGTTACCCAGTTCCTGCTATTCGCCGGGTAGCGGCCCGGCCGGGCCCGCCGCGTCGAGGAAGCCGCGCAACACGGTGACCGCGTCGGCGAGGGCTTGCCGATCCTCGGCGGGGAGGTGCGCCAGCTGCGGGTCGATCGCCGCGGCGCGATCGTCGCGAACCCGGTTCAGCGTCCGCTGGCCCTTGTCGGTGATCCGGATCAGCACCGCCCGCGCATCGCCGGGGTCGGCGGTGCGGGTGGTCAAGCCGGCATCCTCCAGCCGGCGCACCTGGGTGGTCATCGTCGGCTGCGCACAGTGGTCCACCGCGGCCAGCTCGCAGATTCGCGCCTCGCCCAGCGCCTCGATCGTGGCCAGCAGCCGGGCCTGGGCTCCCGGCAGCGGCAGCTGGACGCGTTGGGTGGCCAGCCGGTTGAGCCGCGCGACCACACTCACGAGATCGGCTCCCAGGCTGGCCCGCGGCCGGGTGCC
>NZ_JBYCLB010000184.1:0-2245 GCF_057473705.1 Mycobacterium sp. TH-M15
GCTGGCGGCCTGGCTGGCGGGTGCCGGCGCCGGCGTGCGACTGCCTGACGTGGCCCACACCCTGAGCTATCACCGTGAGCGGCACGCCCAGTTCGCCACGGTATGCGTCCGCGATCGCGAGCAGGCGATCGCCGGCCTGCAGGCGCTGGCCGATGGCCGATACACCGATGCTGCCGACGGAATAGTCGGCCCGCGCAACGAGAACTACGGCTCCGGAACGGTATTCGTGTTCTCCGGACAAGGCTCGCAGTGGGCGGGCATGGGCCGGCAGTTGCTGGCCGACGAGCCGGTTTTCGCCGAGGCGATCGCCGAGCTTGACCCGATTTTCGTTGAGCAGATTGGCTTTTCGTTACAGCAGATCATCGCCGACGGCGAGCCGATCAGCGGCGATGCGCAGGTCCAGCCGGTGTTGATGGGCCTGCAGTTGGCGCTGACCGAGCTCTGGCGCTCCTATGGCGTGCACCCCGACGCGGTGATCGGCCACTCGATGGGTGAGGTGACCGCGGCGGTGGTGGCCGGTGCGCTGAGCGTCGTCGACGGCCTGCGGGTGATCGCGATCCGGTCGAAGCTGATGTCCACGCTCGCCGGTCAGGGCGCGGTGGCACTGCTGAAACTGGACCCCGAGGCAACCGAGGCGTTGATCGCCGACTACACGGGCGTCAGTGTGGCGGGCTACATTTCGCCGCGCGAGACGGTGATCGCGGGCCCGGTGGCCCCGGTCGACGCGGTGGTCGCCGCGGTGAGCGCGCAGAACAAGTTCGCCCGCCGGGTGAACATGGAGGTGGCCTCGCACACCGCGTTCATGGACCCGATCCTGGGCGAATTGCGCACGGCGCTGGCGGATTTGAGTCCCGAGATCCCCACCATCCCGTTCTATTCGACGGTGCTGGAGGGCTTTCAGTCGCCGATGCTCGACGCCGACTACTGGGTGGCCAACGTGCGTCAGCCCGCGCTGCTCAGCCAGGCCGTCGCTGCTGCTTCCGAAGAACACGGCACGTTCATCGAGGTCAGCGCGCATCCGATCTTGACCAACGCCGTCGGCGACACGGTCGAGTCGGGGAGCCCGCACCTCAGCGTCGGCACGCTGTGGCGCGACGGCGATGACACGGTGCGGTTCCACACCAGCCTGAACACGGTGCACACCAGCCATCCGCCGCAGACCCCGCATCCGGTCGAGCCACACCCGGCCTTGCCGGCCACGCCGTGGCACCACGGCCGGTTCTGGGTCAGCGCCCGGCCGATCGCGCCGGTCAGAAGTTGTGTCGCGGTTGCAGATTCGGGGATGCCGGCTGAGGGGCCGATCCCGTCGCAGTGGTATGTGAACCTGGCCTGGCCGGCCCGCGAGCTGTCCACGACCCACGGTGACGCCGACGCCTCCTGGCTGGTCATCTCCGACTCCGGCCTGGGCGACGAAATCGGCCGGGTGCTCGGCGACGAATTCGCCGCGACTGCCGAGCCGACGTCGTTACTGGCCGACGGCGCCGACCCGGCGGCGATCACCGACGCGCTCGCCGGGGTCACCCACGTGTTGTACGCGCCGCGGGTCACCGGTGACCAGTTCGACGTCGAATCCGGCTACCAGTTGTTCAACGCCGCGCGACGGCTGGCCGCTGTGATCGCCGAAATGGGAGTGGCGCCAAAGCTTTACCTACTCACCCGCAACGCCCAACCGGTCAGTGACGGCGACCGGGCGAATGCCTCGCAGGCGGTGCTGTGGGGCCTTGGCCGCACGCTGGCGCTCGAGCACCCCGAGTTCTGGGGCCGCGTCATCGACATCGACGAGTCGGTGCCCGACGCGCCGGCCGCCGGCTACGTCGTGGCCGAGGCCGGGGCCGACGATCACGAAGACCAGGTCGTCTACCGGGCCGGCGTCCGCCGCGTCCCGCGTCTGCAGCGGGGCAGGCCGCCGTCCACCCCGCCGGCCGAATTGTCGGCTGAGAAGAGCTATCTGGTGATCGGGGCGACCGGCAACATCGGTCCGCACCTGATCCGGCAATTGGCCGACTCGGGCGCGGGCACGGTGGTCGCGGTCTCGCGTAACCCCGGTTCCAAGCTCGACGACCTGGCCGCCGGCCTGGCGCCGTCGGGCACCACGCTGCTGACGGCCGCCGCCGACGCGGCCGACGAATCCGCCATGCGGGCGGTGTTCGAGCGATTCGGCGCCGACCTGCCGCCGCTGGCCGGCATCTACGTGGCGGCGTTCGGCGGTGGTCCGACCGAGCTGCTGCAGATGACCGAGGCCGAT
>NZ_JBYCLB010000185.1:0-1833 GCF_057473705.1 Mycobacterium sp. TH-M15
CCTTGTTCTCCGGCGTCAGGATCTGCCCGTCCCGGATGACGTTGTCCACCACCACGACCGCGCCCGGTCGGGACAACCGGACCGCCCACTCCAGGTAGTTGGCGTTGTTCTCCTTGTCGGCGTCGATGAAGACCAGGTCGAACGGGCCGGTAACGCTCGGCAGGGTGTCCAGCGCCGCGCCGACCAGCACCTCCACCCGGTCGCCCACGCCGGCGTCGGCGAGGTTGCGACGGGCCACCTCGGCGTGCGTCGGATCGTACTCGCAGGTCACCACCCGGCCGTCTAGTCCGACCCCGCGGGCCAGCCAGATGGTGCTGTAGCCGCCCAGAGTGCCGATCTCCAGTACCCGCCGGGCACCGATGCCCCGGGCCAGCAGGGAGAGGAACTTGCCCTGCTGCGCCGAGACCGCGATCTGCGGCAGCCCCGCCGCGTCACTGGCTGAGAGCGCCGTGTCCAGGGCCGGATCGTCGCCGACCAGGGTGTGGTCCAGCAGGGCATCGACGTCGCGGGGCGTTGGCTTCTCGGTCACGTCACCGAGGCTAACCGGCGAGCGCGATTTCGTCTTCCCAATTCCCTGTACCACATACCCCTATGGGGTATAGGGGCGCTTGCCCGGCGGCGGTGACGCAGAACCGGCGGACGTGGTGCGTCACCGCACGTCTTCGCGGGCGAACACCACCCGCAGCAGGTAACCGAGTTCGGCACCCATCACCACCTCGGCCAGCGAGCTCAGCGTCGTGACGAACTCGGACCCGTGCGGCGGCGGCGCGTCACACAGGTGGTGGGCGATCTCGTGCAGCACCACCAACTCCCGCAGCGCCCAGTCCCCGCCGCGGCGCTCCGGAACCGCGATGACTCCGGCGTCCCCGCTGCGTTCATAGTGCGCCGCGGTGACCGCGCGACGGCCACGCACCGACAGCGGGCCCACATCCGGCCACCGACTCCGGACGGCCGGCAGCGCCAGCACCTCGTCGGCGTAGCGCTGCACCGCGGTCACCGAGGCGAACCGGGCCTCCGGCGGCAGGGTCAGCCTGGTTCCGAAGAAGTTCACGTCGCCCGAGCCGCGCTCGGCGGCCCGGTCGAAGAGCGTCCGGACGAACGCCTCGGCGGCGTAGACCCGGGCGCGCTGCCGGTCGCGCTTCACCCGCCGGTCGGTCACCGCCCCAGCGCGCGACGCGCCGTCGACAGTGACGGGCCGTCGCCGAGCCGCGCCCGCATTCCAGCCCGGTCGCCGGCCCGGCGCGCCGCCGACGAGTAGCCCGCCGATGCCCGGCTGGCCCGCCAGACGCCGCGCGCCTTGGACGCCTGGCGGTAGTAGTCGTGCAGCTCGATCTCCTTGTCCCGCAGGGCCAGCGCGGTGCTCGGGGCACGCTTGCGGTCTTTTTTCACCTCGCGACGGGCCTGGTCGCGTGCCTCGGCCAGCCGGTGGCCGATCCGGGCGCCGAAGGCGAGCTGGAAGTTCAGCCGCGCGGTGATGGTCGGTGTCGGGCGATGGGCGCCGGAGGCGATGTAGCCGTCCGACGCCCGCACCATCTGCACCACCAGACTGGCGTAGAGGGCATGGCTGGCGTCGATGTCCTCGCCGAACCCGTAGGCGTAGACGAACGTCGAGTTGGACGCGACGTCGCAGCGCACGTCGTTGGCCGACGCGATCACCACGAACAGCTGCACATAGGTGCGCAGACCCCGGGTGCCCGGTTCACCGATGGTGATCGTGCGCTGCAGCGGAGCCTGCGCCGCCGAACGGGTCGCGCTGTGCGACCGGGCGACCGCCAGGTCGATCGAGGTCGCGGTGGCCAGCCGCTGCGCCGCCGCGGTGAACGCCTCGGCCTC
>NZ_JBYCLB010000186.1:0-3158 GCF_057473705.1 Mycobacterium sp. TH-M15
GGCCTGGCTGATCCTGGCGCATCTGCCCGGCGTGCTGCCCGGCGGCGCCCGGATCTGGCCGCCGGCGTACCTGGCCTGGTTCGTCGCCGGGATGGTGCTGACCGTGCTGCAGGCGATGGGGGTGCGCTGCTACGGCTTCGTGGCGGTCCCGCTGGCGGTGGTCAGCTATCTGATTGTCGCCACCCCGATCGCCGGCGAGCCCACCACCTCGCCCACCGGCCTGGCCGAGTCGATGACCAAATCGGTGTTCTACGCCGCCATCTCGGCGCTGCTGGTGGCGCCGCTGGCGCTCGGCGACCGGGGGTGGTACGCGCGGCTGCTGGCCAGCCGGCCGATGGTGTGGCTGGGGGAGATCTCCTACGAGCTGTTCCTGATCCACCTGGTGCTGATGGAGGTGGTGATGGTCGAGGTGCTGCACCGCCCGGTCTACACCGGTTCGGCGCTGGCCCTGTTCGTCGTCACAATGGCGGTGACGATTCCGCTGGCCTGGCTGCTGCACCGGTGCACCGACGTCGCCGGCTACCGGCGCCGGCGCTGACCGGCATCACTCCCGATGCGGGGCCGGTCTCCGCCGGGCCGGCGCCACCACCGGGGTGACGAACTCCTCCAGCAGCGCCCGCTCCTCGGCGGCGTCGCGGCCGGGGAAGATCAGCAGCGAGGTCATCACCCGCACCAGCCAGCGGGCCCGGCGCTGCAGCGCCTCGGCGTCGGCGGGTCCCAGGGTGGCCAGGAACCGGGCGACCATCGCGGTGATCACCTCGGACCGGTCGGCCATCGCCGCGCCGATCGGCGGGCCGGTCTCGGCGAACCAGGAGAGCAGCGCCGGGTTGCCCCGCACCGACGCGATCGCCTCGGTGATCCCGGCCAGCAGTCGCTGGTGCGGATCGTCGATCCCGGCCATCCGCGCGGCCAGGTCGCCGCCGATCTCGTTGGCCCAGCGGTGCACGTACGCGGTGTGCAGGGCGTCCCGGTTCTCGAAGTACCGGTACAGCGTCGCCCGGGAACAGCCTGCCGCGCGGGAGATGTCGTTCATGCCGACCGTTGCCGGCCCGTGTTCGGCGAAGAGCCGGGCGGCCGCGTCCAGGATCCGGTCGGCGGCCAGTTCGGTGCGCCCGCCGGCGAGCCAGTCGGTGCCGGCCATCAGCCGGCCGTGAACGGCATGGTCAGCGGCCAGCGCACGTAACTGCCACCGGTCCAGGTGATCCCGGATTCGTCGATGCGGTACTCCGGGCAGCGGGTCAGCAGCTCCTCCAGTGCAACCCGGGATTCCATCCGGGCGGCCTGGTTGCCGATGCAGTGGTGCGCGCCGTAGCCGAAGGTGAGGATCTGGTGCGGCTTGCGCGACACGTCGAGTTGTTCGGCGTCCGGACCGAACTGGCGCTCGTCGCGGTTCGCCGATCCGTAGAGCAGCAACACCTTGCGGCCCTCCGGGATTCGAGTGTCGCCGATCGTCACGTCCCGGGTGACCGTGCGGCACAGCCCCTGAACCGGCGAGGTCAGCCGCAGCAGCTCCTCGACGGCGTCGCGGATCAGCTCCGGTCTGTCGGCCAGCGTCCGGCGTTGGTCCGGGTGCCGCTGCAGCAGCTGCGCCGAGCCGCCGAGCATTCCGGTGGTGGTGTCGTTGCCGCCGGTGACCATGGCGAACGCGAACGCCAGGATCGACAGCAGGCCCGCGGTGTCGCCGTCGACGCCGACGCCGGCCGACACCAGGTGCGAGATGGTGTCCTCGCCCGGGTCGGTGCGGCGCCGCTCGATCAGCCCGGTGAAGTAGGTCATCATCTCGGCGATCGCCTCGCCCGCGCCGGCGACGCCGCCCGGGCTGGTGTTGGCGGCGACGATCGCCTCGCTCCAGCCGTCGAACCGCTGCCGGGCGTCCGCGGGCACCCCGAGGAAGTGCGCGACGACCAGCGACGGCAGCGGCTTGAACAGCTCGGCGATGATGTCGCCGGAGCCGTCGCCGGCGCGCAGCCGCTCGATCCGCTCGACGCAGTGCTCGCGCACCTCCGCCTCCAGCGCCGCGACGTGCGCCGGGGTGAACGCCCGGGCGACCAGCTTGCGGAACTGGGTGTGCCGCGGCGGGTCCTGCATCACCAGCGGCGGGTTGTCGGCGAGGCCGATCATCTCCAGCTCCCCGTAGGTTACGGTCAGCCCCTGCGCCGATGAGTATGTCTCGTGGTCGGCGGCGGCGGCCCAGACGTCGGCGTGCCGGGAGAGCACGTAGTAGTCGTCATCCGGCCGGTCCGCGGGGACCACGTGGTGCACCGGGTCGTGGTCGCGCAGCGCCCGGTACAGCGGCCAGGGGTCGGCCCAGGTCTCGGCGGTGAACGGCACGAACCTCGGCTGAGACATCATTGTTGACATGTCTCATGAATACGACATCGCAACGCGCATGTCAACAGCTCAGATCGCCGCGCCCGGGTTGAGGATGCCCAGCGGGTCCAGCGCCTGCTTCACCCGCCGGTTCAGCGCCAGCGCGTCCGGGCCGATCTGCCCCTCCAGCCACGGTTGCTTGAGCCGGCCGACGCCGTGCTCGCCGGTGATGGTGCCGCCCAGCCCGACGGCCAGGTCCATGATCTCGCCGTAGGCGGCCTGCGCGCGCCGGGTCTCGTCCGGGTCGGTCGGGTCGTGCACGATCAGCGGGTGGGTGTTGCCGTCGCCGGCGTGCGCGATCACCGAGATCATCAGGTCGTGCTCGGTGCCGATCCGCTCGATCCCGGTGATCAGTTCGGCCAGCGCCGGCACCGGCACCCCGACGTCCTCCAGCAGCAGCGGCCCCTTGGCCTCCACCGCCGGGATGCAGAACCGTCGCGCGGCGACGAACGCCTCGGCCTCGTCCGGGTCGTCGGTGGTGAACACCTCCTTGGCGCCGTGCCCACCGAAGACCTCGGCCATCACCTGCGCGTCGTCGGCGCGGGCCGGGCCGCGGTCGTCGGCGCCGCCGAGCAGCATCGCGGCCGCCTCCCGGTCCAGGCCCATCCGCAGACGGTCCTCGACGGCGTTGATCGCCGCGGCGTCCATGAACTCCAGCATCGCAGGGCGGACCCGCGCGGTCACCCCGAGCACCGCCTCGGCGGCGGCGGCCACCGAATCGAAGGTCGCCACCACCACACTGGACGGGCTCTGCGCCGGCAGCAGCCGCAGCGTCACCTCGGTGATCA
>NZ_JBYCLB010000187.1:0-2906 GCF_057473705.1 Mycobacterium sp. TH-M15
CGCGCTGACCGAAGTGCTGCCCGCGTACCTGGTTCCCGCCCGGATCGTCGCGCTGGCCTGCCTGCCGGTGACCGCCAACGGAAAACTGGATGCCGAGGCGCTGGGCCGGCTGGCCGAAGACGCACTGATACCGACCGCTGGGCCCGCCGCCGGCACTGCCGGCACTGCCGTCACCGACACCGAACGGGTGCTCAGCGAAGTGTTCGCCGAGCAGTTCAACGGCGTGACGCCGCAGATCGACGCCGACTTCTTCGCGCTCGGCGTGGACAGCATTGTGGCCATCTCGGTGGCGCACCGGGCGCGTCGCCGGGGCCTGGCCGTCAGCCCGCGGATGGTGGTCACCTCGCCGACCATCCGCAGACTCGCCGCCGCCGTCGAGTGCGCCGCCGGCTCACAGGACAGCGAGGTCTGCGCGGATTACGGCGAAGTGTCACCACTTCCGGTGGCATCCTGGCTGTTCGAGTACGGCAACTACCGCCGGTTCACCCACACGGTTCTGCTCCAGTTGCCCGACGACGCCGATCAATCGTCGGTCGAGTCGGTGCTGCAACTGCTGATCGACCGACACGACACCTTGCGTTCCACCCTGGTCGACACGCCCGAAGGGCCGCGCCTGGTGACGCGAGAACCCGGTGTCGTCCGCGCCGCCGACGTGCTGACCCTGGTGCCGACACCGGCACCGGCTGACCCGGAATTCACCTCGGCCATCATGCGGTGCGCGCGCACCGTCAACGACGCGATCGACCCGCACCGGGGCGCGATGCTGCGGGCGATCTGGCTGGATGGGGGCGAACGCGGCCACGTGCTGCTGATCGCTGCGCACCACCTGGTGGTCGACGTGGTGTCCTGGCACATCATGCTCGGCGACGTCGCCGAGGCGTGGCGTGCGGTGAAATCGGATGCCCCACCGCGACTGCTGCCCGAGTTCACCGGGTACCGGCGGTGGTCGGAACTGTTGTGGCAGCGGGCCGCGACAGCGCAGGTGGCGGCTGAGCGCGACTACTGGGCGGCGCAGCTCCGCGGCCACGACCCGGCGCTGGGCGCACGGTACCCCGACCCGAAGGCCGACACCTGGTCGAGCCTGCGCGTCACCGCGGCGACCACCCCGGTCGAGGTGACCGAGCGCCTGCTGGCCCGCCTCGAGGAGGGCGCCGGCATGCGCGAATTCCTGCTGACGGTAACCGCGATGACGGTTGCCGGCTGGCGGCGGGCCCGGGCACAAGACCCGACCGCGGGAACCCTGGTCGCCCTGGAGGGCCACGGCCGCGCCGACGACCTTCTCGACACCGACACCACCAACACCGTGGGCTGGTTCAACACCGTGTTCCCGGTGCGCCTCGCGGCGGGTGCCGCGATCGACGTCGACCAGGCGGAGAACGACCCGGCCGCCGCGCGGCTGCTGCTGGACTGCGTGACGGCCGAGCTGAACGCGATCCCGTACGGGGGCCTGGATTACGGCCTGCTGCGCTACGTCAGGGGCGACCCGGGACTGCGGGCCGACCCGCAGATCATGTTCAGCTATCTGGGCCGGCTGGATCTGGGTGGTTTCACCGGTCAACCGTGGTCGCTGGTCACCGGCGGCTACCTGGATGCGCTGCCGCACGACCCCGAGCCGGATCTGCCGCTGCGGTTCGCCCTGCAGATCGGTGCACTGGTGGGCAGCACCGAGCATGGCACCCAACTGGTCACCAACGTGCGCTGGAGCGATGCGCTGTTCACCGCGTCCGACATCGCTGACTTCGTTGATCTCTGGCAGCGCGGGGTCGTGGCGCTGGCGGTGTGCCTGGACGCAGCAGACCGGTCGCGCCATGGGTGAGTGGATCGGCACGAACGAACTCCGGCAGACGGTGGCGGCTCAGCTGGGTTGTGCCGCCGGCGACATCGCCGACGACGACGACCTGATCCAGCTGGGCCTCAACTCGATCCGCATCATCGCGCTGGCCGGCGGCTGGCGAAAACAGGGCGCCGACATCACCTTCGCTCAACTGGCCGCCGAGCCCACCATCGGCGCTTGGCACGGCCTACTCAGCGCGGCGGCGCCGGGCAGCGCGGCGGCACAGGTGTACTCGACGGCCCCGACCGGAGGCGCGGCCAGTGAGGACGCACCGTTCCCGCTGGCCCCCATGCAGCACGCCTACTGGATCGGCCGATCCGCTGAACAAGAACTCGGCGGCGTGGCAGCACATCTCTACGCCGAATTCGACGGCGGCCCAGTCGATCCGAACCGACTCGAACAAGCGGTGTCGAATCTCGTCGATGCCCATGCGATGCTGCGCACCCGGTTCCTTCCCGACGGCACCCAACAACGGCTGCCCGCACCACGGCGGCCGGTGTTCGCCGTGGTGGACCTGCGCGGGCAGCCGAAGAAGGCGGTCGAGTCAACCCTGGCGCGGTTGCGCGACACCAAAACCCACCAGCGCCTGAAAGTCGAAGACGGACAGGTCATCGACGTCACGCTCACCCGCTACCGCGAGGACTCCCAGCAGAGAACCCGGCTGCATCTCGACGTCGACATGCTGGCCGCCGACGCGATGAGCTACCGGGTGCTGGTCGCCGATCTGGCCGACCTGTACCGGGGAGCGACGTTGCCGCAGTGCGGCTACAGCTACCGGCGATACCGAACCGAGCGCCGCGACGACGATGCCGCGCGCGAGCGAGACCGCCGCTGGTGGCAGCGGCGGCTGCCCGAGCTGCCCGGCGGACCACAACTTCCGGTGGTGGCAGCCCGCGACCGCGTATCGCAACGCACCGTCCGTTATCAGCACCGGCTGGGACCGCAGGCCAGGCAGCGGCTGATCACCAGCGCCCACTCGCATGCGGTCACACCGGCGATGGCCGTGGCGGCGATCTTCGCCGACACCGTCGGCGGCTGGTCGGCGCAGAGCAGGTTCTTGCTCAATGTCCCG
>NZ_JBYCLB010000188.1:0-2353 GCF_057473705.1 Mycobacterium sp. TH-M15
GCGGCCAACACGCTGCGGCTGTCAACCCAGATCCCGCGCCGCGCCACCTATGCGATCCCCGCGCGACCGCCGGCCGACGACGAACTAGTGGGTTTCGCCGACCGATCGGCTCGCCGTGGCCGCGCCGAAGCCGCGCTGAACCCCACCGAGGTGGCGGCCCTGGAGGTGCTCGACGGCTGGGACCGGGTCATCGAGACCGGACCTGCGCAGGCCATCGGGCGGCTGCGCGAACTGATCGGGTCGGGCAGCATCGACGCCGGACGGCTTGCCGAGGCCGGCAGCACCGAACCCGCCTCGGCGCGGGCGCGGCTGGCCTACCTGCTGCGCCGCGCAGGACGGGCGGACCTGGCCCAAACGGTGCCGGCCGCCGACCCGCGCACCGAAGCACGGGCACTGTCCGGGCTGGTCGCCGCCTGACCGTGGCACTGTGGCGTGACGAGGACCGTGACGTCTTCACCGCGACGATCGCTGTCGCCGCGGAGCGCCTCGGAGTCCAGCCGCTGGCCGTGGAGAAGGACTACTGGGTCTGCGAGGTGCTGCGCACGGTCGTGGCCGCCCATCCCGGCGAGGTCGTGTTCAAGGGCGGCACCAGCCTGGAGAAGCTGCGCATCATCGAACGGTTCTCCGAGGACCTCGACCTGCTGGTGGTCGCGGAGTATCCAACGAAGCGGGACGGCAAGCGGGCGATCAAGGCAATGCTGAACACCGCGGCGTCGACGACCGGCGGACAGTGCACCGGCCGGCAGTCCGGCGGCGATCTCGGCACCTTGCACAGCCAGGCACACCTCGAGCTGCCTCTCGACCACCGCGACGGCGCCGACGGTCTTGCCGACCCCACGTCGGTGCTCATCGAGCTTGGCCAGACCGGCGGTCCGAAACCGGCACTGGACGCGACCGTCGAATCACTGCTGTCGCGGGAGCTTGCCGGGGCGGTCGACGGCGACTGGGACGACCTGTCGCCGTTCGCGGTGACGATTCTGCATCCGGGCCGCACGCTGATCGAGAAGCTGTTACGGGTCAACAACTTCGTCGTCGACCCGGACCGGCGCGACAATCCGCACGGGCAGCCGCGGATCGGACGGCAGTTCTACGACATCTGGGCGCTGCTGGGTCACGACATAGTCCTCGACCTGCTCGCCGACGCCGCCGCGGTCAACGAGATCCTGCGCAGCGTCTTCGAGGTATCCGAACACTTCACACGCGACCATCCCGTTCCTGCAGGAGGATTCGCGGCCTCGGCGGCGTTCGAACCCAACGGCGAATTCACCGCCGGGCTGCGCAGGGAACACGACACGGCAATGGCGACGCTCTACTACGGCACCACCCCACCAGCATTCGACGACGTAATCGAGCGGGTGCACGCCTGCGCCGAGCTGCTGAACCCGGGAAGCTGACGGCTACGGCGGCCAGGTAACCGGCCCCGACAAGCGCCTCTACGGCGGATCGACGCCGTTCGCCGGCGCCCGCAACCCCGTCGCCTCCAGGTAGGCCCCCGGGGTCTTCTGCCGGATCTCGAAGCCGTGCCGGCAGTACCAGCCGGCCAGACGCGCGGCGGAAGCCTCGGTGCGGTCCCCGGGCATGATCCAGAGTTTGATCGCCAGGCCGTAGCGGTCGGCGGTGCGGCACAGGTGCTGCAGCGCGGCGGTTCCGAGCCCGGGGGAGCAGGTCGGTTCGAGGTCGGTGCCTTCGACGACGACGATGATGTCGTGCAACTCCAGGGTGTCGCGCGCAGCCAGCGACACGGTGAAGGTGCGCTGCGTGTAGCGCACCCCGCAGGCGTAGTGCCGCTGATTCATGAAGGAGAAGTAGCGCCGCGCAAACGACTCATCCCCGCGCTCGGCACGGGCCCGTATCACGGCGTCCACGTCGACGTCGGGGATCGGCCGCGCCCAGCCGGGCAGATGGTGCAGCAGGCGCCGCGCCCGTTCGTCGTCGGGTTCCAGGTCCAGGCACCCCGCCAGCGCCAGGGTCAACTCCCGCTCCAGGGCGCGGTCCCCGGCGTGCGACGTCAGCCGGGCCTGCAACAGCAGGCCCTGGATCTCCGACAGCCGTTCGCGCAGCTCAGCGCCGACGTCGCGGTGCGGATCCAGGAAGTAGTCCAGTGTTGATTCGGTGTTGTCGCTGAGCAGGCCCCATTCGCCGGGGATCGAACCGGCGCCGGTGCGGGCGAGCTGGTCATAGCGGTGACTGAGCTCTCGGCGCGCCTCGTCGAGAGTCGCGGCGGCACGGTCGTATTCACGCCGGTTCCACCACGAGCACCGCTGCGGCATCGCGTTCTCGGCGATGCGCAGCTTTTCCCGGGCGGCGTCGAACGCAGCGATCACCTCCCCGGCCGCCTCGCCGGGACGGGCGC
>NZ_JBYCLB010000189.1:0-7056 GCF_057473705.1 Mycobacterium sp. TH-M15
TGTCACCGGCCAGCTCGACCGGAAGGTCGATCGGTGTGCGCGACGTCGTGGCGGCGGTGAACAACTGCTTGACGATCCGGTCCTCCAGCGACTGGTAAGCCATCACCACCAGCCGTCCGCCGGTCCCCAGCGCGTTCAACGCATCGGGGATTGCGGCGCGCAACGAATCGAGCTCACCGTTCACCGCGATCCGCAGCGCCTGGAACGTCCGCTTCGCCGGGTGCCCCCCGGTGCGCCGCGCCGCGGCCGGAATCGCCTGGTAGAGCAGCTCGGTGAGCTCTGCGGTCGAGTTGAACGGAGCGTCGGACCGCCGGCGGACGATCTGCGCCGCGATGCGGCCGGCGAACCGTTCCTCACCGTAGCGGCGCAGAATGTCGATGAGGGCGGCCTGATCGTAGGTGTTGACGATGTCGGCTGCGGTCAGCATCAAGCCCGGGTCCATCCGCATGTCCAGCGGCGCATCGGTGGCATAGGAGAAGCCCCGCGCGGCCCGGTCTATCTGCATCGACGAGATGCCCAGGTCGAACAGGATCGCGTCCACCGATCCGGTTGCACCGCAGCCGGACGCGACCAGAACATCGGCAATGGTGTCGTATCTGGCCTGCACCAATGTGACCCGGTCGCCGAACCGGGCAAGCCGCCCGCCGGCAATTCCGATCGCCTCGGGGTCGCGATCCAGCCCGATCAGCCGCAGCCCTGGCAGCTCGGTGAGGAAGCGTTCGGCGTGGCCGCCCGCGCCGACGGTCGCGTCGACCAGGACCGCGCCCGAGCCGTCGGCGTGGTTCCGGGTCAGTGCCGGGGTCAGCAGTTCGACGCAGCGCGCCAGCAGCACCGGCACGTGGCCGAAATCCTTCGGGCCGTCAGCCACCGCAACACCTCCCGATCGGGCGCGGCAGCGGCTGGGCGATCTGCGGTCGACCCGCTGCGCCCGGCTTCGCCGCGCTTGCGATCGCCCGGCCGGGACGGTCACCCCTGCCCCGAGGTCTCTGTCCGATGTCGCGAACCTGGCGTTGGGGAAGTACGCCAGGGTCGCATCGGGCAGAGGCCACGAGGCACGGGCGTGCGCCTCAGATGATGTCGCTGAGCGCTTCATCGCTGGCCGCGGAGAAATTCTCTTCGTGGGTTTCTTGGTAGTTCCGCCAAGCCTCGGCGTCCCAGATCTCCAGATAGTCGACGGAGCCGATCACCACGCAGTCCTTGGTCAAGTCGGCGTAGCGACGGTGGTCGGCCGACAGGGTGATCCGCCCCTGGGCGTCGGGGTGCTGTTCGTCGGCGGCGGCGGCCAGGTTGCGCAGGAACGCACGCGCCTCGGGATTGCTGCGCGACGCCCGGCTGGCCCGCCGGGCCATCTCCTCGAATGTCGCCCGCGGATAGACGGCCAGGCTGTGGTCCTGACTCTTGGTCACCGTCAGCCCTCCTGCCAGTTCGTCCCGGAACTTCGCGGGCAACGTCAGTCGCCCCTTGTCGTCGAGTTTGGGCGTGTAGGTGCCGAGAAACATCACGGCACCTCCCGCCGGATTGCGAAGCCCGGGCCAGCCCGCCTCCGAAAACCCCTCCAACAACTTCAGCCACGATACCCCACTATCCCCCACATTCCACCATTTGTGATGTCACATCTGGGTATCTCACCCACTTCTCGCCACGAGCACCTACGGTGCCCCACCGGGGCAGCGGCCGACGTCGAGATGTTTTCCCAGGTGGAGCCGGTTGATCGGGCCCGATCGCCGGTGCGACACACTGCGGACCGGTGCTGTCGGCCCGGACCCTTACCGGCGTAGAGACGAGAACGGGGCAGCCGATCGGCTGCCCCGTGGTGTCGCGGTTGCGGTTACTGGTCGAACCGGCGCCGGAATCGGTCCTCCATCCGGCTGGCGAACGAACCCTCGGCGCCCCGGCGGCGCTGGCGGCCTCCGGTGGCCCCCGCCTGGCCGGACTGGCCCCGACCGCCCGCCGATCGGCCGGTGACGGCGAAGAGCACGCCACCGAACATGACCACGAACCCGATGACGCTGAGAATCAGGAAACCCGGGTTGACGTTGGCGTAAAACGGGATGCCGGAGACCAGCATCGCCAGGCCGAGCACGAACAACAGCGTGCCTTTCAGACGCCGCCGAGTGGTCGGCGTGCGCAGCGCACCGCTGCGGACATTCGAGGCGAACTTGGGATCCTCGGCATAGAGGGCACTCTCGATCTCATCGAGCATTCGCTGTTCATGATCGGAGAGTGGCATCCGTCCCTCCTTGCCGACGCCGTCACCCGTTCAGATACACGGGCGGCCGCCCAGGCTCCCGGGCGACTAACACCGATAATACGAGGTCGGTCTGCCCCGTACCACCGGGTGCGTCACCCGATTGTAGCCACGCGGTGTTATCCGGCGACCTGAATCGGCGACACCGGATAATGACAGGTGCACGGTCCGGTCGAGTACGGGAGGACATCGACGTTGGCGGTCTGCCTCATCGACCTGTCGCCGCACGAGATGGCGCGGCGACTCGGCGACGCACTGGGGGTGTACGTCAACGCGATGAGCTACCCGCCCGGAACCGCGAGCCACCGGGCCGCGTTATGGCTCGAACACACCCGTCGCCGCGGCTGGCAGGCGGTGGCCGCCGTGCAGACCGCCGGGCCCGACGGCCCGCCGGCCGCGCCGCCGAGCGAGGCGCCGCTGCTCGGTGTCGCCTACGGCTACTGCGGGGCACCGGACCAGTGGTGGCAACAACAGGTGGTGCTCGGTCTGCGGCGCTACGGGTTGGCCGACGCCGACATCGCCCGGCTGATTTGCGACTATTTCGAACTGACCGAACTGCACATCACCCCGCAGGCGCAGGGGCACGGGCTGGGCGAGGCGCTGGCCCGACGGTTGCTCGCCGGACGCGCCGAAGCCAACGTGCTGCTTTCCACGCCGGAGATCAACGGTGAAGACAACCGCGCCTGGCGGCTGTACCGGCGGCTCGGCTTCATCGATGTCATCCGTGGCCACCACTTCGCCGGCGATCCGCGCGCGTTCGCCGTGCTCGGCCGCTCCCTGCCGCTGTGAAGCCCAGGCGGCGACGCCCCCGTCCGCCGGGCCGACGGCCCGCTCCGGGCGCCGGGTCTGGCACGATGACCTGGTGCATCTCCGGCGCGTCTCCTCTCCCGGGTCCCCCTCCAGGCCGCGGCGCGGCGCACGCCGTCGCCTGGTCGCCCTGACCGTGCTGCTGCTGCTGACCGCGCCCATGACGGTCGGCTGCGTCCGGATCCGGGCGACGATCACCATCTCACCCAACGACCAGGTCTCCGGTGAGATCCTCGCCGCGGCCAAGCAGCGCACCGACGAGGACACCGGACCGATGCTGAGCCGGAACCTGCCGTTCAGCGAGAAGGTGACGGTGGCGTCGTACAACCGGGAGGGCTACGTCGGCTCCCGGGCGGTCTTCTCCGATCTGACCTTCGCCGAGCTGCCGCAGTTGGCGGACTTGAATCCGGACGCCGCCGGGGTGAGTCTGACGCTGCGCCGAGCCGGGAACCTGGTCATCCTGGACGGCCGGGTGGATCTCACCCTGCTCTCCGACCCGGAGGCCGAGGTGGAGCTGACCGTCAACTTCCCCGGCGAGGTGATCTCCACCAACGGCGAGCGGGTCGGCGGGGATTCGGTGCACTGGAAGCTCAAACCGGCCGTGGTGAGCACGATGACCGCGCAGGCCCGGTACACCGACCCGAGCACCCACGCGTTCTACCGGACCGCGCTGTGGTTGGGCGTCGCGTCGGTCGCGGTCGCCGGCCTGGTGGCGCTGATCGCCTGGTACGGCCGGGACAGCTCACCGAGGTTCAGCAGCTCGGACGACGATCAGCTCTGAGCCGCGTGCGGCGACCAGTAGCTGAGCATCTCGGCGAACGTCCGGAAGGCCGCCGCGGAGACACCGTAGGTCGCCTCCAGGTGGATGCTGAGCGGGAAACCGAGATCGGCGACGCCGTCGATCACCCGCTTGTACAGATCCAGCGTCAGCGCGCGGCGCCGGTCGGGCTCGCTGTCGGCCAACTGCTTGACGAACGCCTGTTCGGCGGCGACCACCGGGTTGCCGGGATCCTGGATGAGCCAGTTGATCAACCCGACGGACTCCTCGGCCCCCGGTACGAAGCCGAACGACAACAGGATCTCCGGCCGGTGGTCGGTGCACTGGGCGAACTCGGTGAGGAAACCGACGATCGCGTCGGAGTAGAGCAGCTGGGTCAGCCCGAACGTCGCACCCCGATCGCATTTGAACCGGAAGCGGTCGGTCTCGCCGTCCCGGGTGGGGATGAGAATCGCGCCGCGATCCGGTACCAGGTTCCCGAAGATCGCCAGCGCGTCGGTCGGCGCGACGCCGGAGCCCTCGCCGTCGTGCATGGTGCGCGGCACCCCGACGAAGACGATCCCGTCGATCCCGGCCGAGACCAGCTCGGTGAGTCGGCCGCGCAGCGCCGGTTCGTCCAGGAAGGCGGTGACCTGGGTACACAGCCCGCCCACCCCGGGCAGCTCCGGCGTGATCGTCGACCAGAAATCAAGCACGTCGAGCTTCGGCTTCATCTCGACCGGCCGGTCCTCCTCCTCGGCGATGATCCCCGGCATCAGCACGTGCCCGATCCGACCGTCGAGGCCGGTGTCGCCGGCCAGCCGCACCACCTTCCGCGCTTCCTCGATCGCCTGGTGCTGTCCCCGGTCCGCGTTGGGTGGGACAAGCTCGAGCGCGACGGTGTTCAGGGTCACGAACTGCTCCTCGTCGGATGGTCACGGTGCCGCCGTGGCGGTCGACGGTGATCGGGCCGGCTTCGTCCGGGCGGCGCACGGCACGAGACGGTCAGCGTATCGAAACAGCCGCAGGCGGCGGGGGCGGGTAGTGGCACACTCTACGCTGGGTGCACGCGGGCAGCCTGCACACGGGGGCGAGCAGAAAGGGGCTTCGCGCTGAGCAGCAGAGCAACGGCGGCACCCGCACCGTCAGCCGCCGAACTGGCCGACGCCGTCACCAACCGGTTGCGCGAATATCTTGGCCATCGTCGCCGCGAGACCGCCTACCTGGGCAGCGAATACGAAGGCCTGGTCGGCGTCCTGGAGGACTTCGTGCTGCGCGGCGGCAAGCGGTTGCGCCCGGCGTTCGCCTACTGGGGTTGGCGGGCCGTGGCGGGCCCGGAGACGCAGTCCGAATCCCAGACGCTACTGCTGTTCTCCGCCCTGGAGTTGCTGCACGCCTGCGCGCTGCTGCACGACGACGTGATCGACGCATCGGCCACCCGGCGCGGCAGCCCGACCGCCCACCGCGCCTTCGCCGAACTGCACCGGGCCCGCGGCTGGCGCGGCGCGCCCGAGCAGTTCGGCATATCGGCCGCGATCCTGCTGGGCGACCTGGCGCTGGTCTGGGCCGACGACATCGTCGCCGAGACGGACCTGCACCCGGACGCTCGGCGCCGGGTGCTGCGGGTCTGGGCCGACATCCGCACGGAGGTGCTCGGCGGCCAGTACCTCGACATCGTCGCCGAGGCGGCCGGCGCCGAGTCGATCGCGTCGGCGATGACCGTCAACACCTACAAGACCGCCTCCTACACGGTGACCCGCCCGCTGCAACTGGGCGCCGCCGCGGCCGCCGACCGACCCGACATCCAGGCCGTCTTTCAGCGGCTCGGCACCGACCTCGGGGTGGCGTTTCAGCTGCGCGACGACGTGCTGGGCGTCTACGGCGACCCGGCGGTGACCGGCAAGCCGTCCGGTGACGACCTGCGCTCGGGCAAACGCACCGTGCTGGTGGCCGAGGCGGTGGAGCTCGCCGAGAAGGCCGATCCGGCGGCGGCCGACCGGTTGCGCGCGTCGCTCGGCACCGCGCTGACCGAACCGCGGGTGCGCGAGCTGTGCGACATCATCCGGTCGGTGGGCGCCCTGGCCGCGGTCGAGCGTCGCATCGAGACGCTCACCCGCCGCGCCCTCGCCACGCTGGACGCCGCCCGGATCGACGCGGCCGCCCGGGCCGGGCTCTGCGAACTAGCCCGCCTGGCCGCAAACCGGACCGCGTGAGCGCCCCGGGACCGCCGATGTCGACTCCGACCGCACCGACGCACACCCCGGCCGCCGCGCTCGCCCGGCAGCTGTCGAGACTGCACCGGTTCGCCACCGGGCCGGACGCCCGACAGGCCTGGCTGGGCTGTCTGGGCGCGGCGCTGGTCACCACCGGCGGGCTCGGCGCCGGCAGCACCCGGGCTCACGACCCGCTGCTGGAATCGCTGCACCTGTCCTGGCTGCGGTTCGGCCACGGCCTGGTGTTGTGCACGACCCTGCTGTGGGCCGGCGTCGCGGTGATCATCCTGGCCTGGCTGGGTCTGGGCCGACGGATCGTCGACGGCACCGCCGACGAGTACACGATGGTGGTCAGCACCGGCTTCTGGCTCGCCCCGCTGCTGCTGTCGGTGCCGGTGTTCAGCCGGGACACCTACTCCTACCTGGCCCAGGGTGCGCTGCTGCGCGACGGGTTCGACCCGTACCTGGTCGGACCGGTGGACAACCCCAACCCGCTGCTCGACGACGTCTCGCCGATCTGGGCGGCGACCACCGCCCCGTACGGGCCGGCGTTCATCCTGATCGCGAAGTTCGTCACCCTGCTGGTCGGCGACAACGTGGTGGTCGGCACCATGCTGCTGCGACTGTGCATGCTGCCCGGGCTGCTGCTGCTGATCTGGGCCACGCCACGGGTGGCCCGCCATGTCGGCGGCGGCGCCCCGGCCGCGTTGTTCGTCTGCGCGCTGAACCCGCTGGTGATCATCCACCTGATGGGCGGGGTGCACAACGAGATGCTGATGGTCGGCCTGATGGTCGCCGGCATCGCGTTGATCCTGGACCGGCATCACGTCACCGGGGTGACGCTGGTGGCGGTCGCCGCCGCGGTGAAGGCCACCGCCGGGATCGCGCTGCCGTTCCTGGTGTGGGTCTGGATGCGCCACCTGCGCGACCAACGCGGGTACCGATCGGCGTGGGCGTTCCTGGCCGCGGTGGCGGCCGCGGCGGCGATCCTGGTCGCCGTGTTCGCGGTGCTGTCCGGGTTGGCCGGTGAC
>NZ_JBYCLB010000190.1:0-3440 GCF_057473705.1 Mycobacterium sp. TH-M15
ATCGTGGCGGCGATGGCGGTGGGCATCGCCCGCGCCGCGCTGGAGGAGCTGCGCAGAATCCTCGACGAAGCCGGCATCGAGATCTCCTACGACAAGCCGGCGCACACCCAAAGCGCGGTCGCCGCGGAGTTCCTCCGGATGGAGGCCGACTGGGAGGCCGGCTACCTGCTGGCGCTGCGCTCGGCGTGGCAGGCCGATAACAACGTCCCCAACTCCAAAGAGGCGTCCATGGGCAAGGCCAAGGCCGGCCGGGTGGCCAGCGACATCACCCTCAAGGCCGTCGAGCTCGCCGGGACCACCGGCTATTCCGAGCAGACCCTGCTGGAGAAGTGGGCCCGCGACTCGAAGATCCTGGACATCTTCGAGGGCACCCAGCAGATCCAGCAGCTGGTGGTGGCCCGTCGGCTGCTCGGGCTGTCGTCGTCCGAGCTGAAGTAAAAAGGCTCACGGGCAGGGTGCCCCACGATCTAGTCTCGACGTGTGTTCCCAGAACCGTTCGCCAAGCTGTTCTCGGTCGCCGGCAAGACGGCGCTGATCACCGGCGGTACCCGCGGGATCGGCTACATGATCGCCGAGGGCTATCTGCGTTCCGGTGCCCGGGTGTACATTTCGTCGCGCAAGGCCGACGCCTGTGAGCAGGCCGCCGAGCAGCTGGCCGAGTTCGGCGAGGTGCATGCGCTGCCGGCCGATGTCAGCGATGAGGGCGCCTGCCGGGAGTTGGTCGACGCCGTCGCCGCCCGGGAGGAGCGGCTGCACATCCTGGTCAACAACGCCGGCGCCACCTGGGGTGCGGCGTTCGACGAGTTCCCGGCGGCGGCCTTCGACAAGGTGCTCACCCTCAACGTCAAGGCGCCGTTCCTGCTCACCCAGGCGGCGCGACCGCTGCTGGAAGCCGCCGCCATCGACGACGACCCGGCGCGGGTGATCAACATCGGCTCGATCGACGGGCTGGTGGTGCCCCGGCTGGGCACCTACTCCTACTCGGCGTCCAAGGCGGCCGTCCACCACCTGACCCGGCATCTGGCCGCGACGCTGGCGCCGAAGATCCTGGTCAACGCCATCGCCCCGGGCCCGTTCCCGTCGAAGATGATGGCGGCCACCCTGGCGGCGGCGGGCGACCAGATCGCCGCGGCCACCGCGGTCAAACGGATCGGGCGCCCGGCCGACGTCGCCGCCGCCGCGGTGTATCTGGCCGCCGCGGCGAGCACCTTCGTCACCGGCGCGGTGATCCCGGTCGACGGCGGACTGAGCACCACCGCCAGCGCGGGCGGGTAACGACCCGCCGGCCACCCTTGCGCGAACCCAAACCAAAAACTAATCTTACTTTTAGTTTTTCTCTCTTCGTCAGCCCGGAGCCGCGCATGGGGTCCTTCGTCCACCTCCGTAAAGGCACCACCCCGAAGCGGCCCAGCGACACGGTGCTGGTGTTCATGCATCCGATCGGTGGCGGCGCCTACCTGCCGATCATCAACGCCCTGGCCCGGGCCGGCCACCATGTCGTCTACTGCAACAGCCGGTTCCGGGGCACCGACTCGGCGCTGTTGATGGAGAAGGTGGTCCAGGATCTGGGCGAGTGCATCAAGGACGCCAAGAACCAGCTGGGCTACCCCAAGGTGGTGCTGGCCGGCTGGAGCGGCGGCGGCTCGCTGTCGCTGTTCTATCAGCAGCAGGCAGCGCACCCGACGGTGACGGCCAGCCCGTCCGGCGACGGCCCGGACCTGACCGCGCTGGGCCTGATCCGCGCGGACGCGCTGATGCTGCTGGCCGCACACGTCAGCCGGCACGGCACCATGACCGAGTGGCTGGACGCCTCGATCCTCGACGAGGCCGATCCCACCGACCGCGACCCGGAGCTGGACCTGTACAACCCGGACAACCCCAACCAGCCGCCCTACACCGCCGAGTTCCTGGATCGCTACCGGCAGGCGCAGATCGACCGTAACCGCCGGATAACCGGCTGGGTCAAGGCCAAGCTGGCCGGGCTCAGCGCGGCCGGCAAACCCGACGCCGAGTTCGGGTTCGTCGTGCACGGCACCATGGCCGACCCGCGCTGGCTGGACCCGACGATCGATCCCAACGAACGCACCCCGGGCACCTGCTACCTGGGTGATCCCGAGGTGGTGAACATGAGCCCGGTCGGGCTGGCCCGATTCTGCATACTGCGCAGCTGGCTGTCCCAGTGGAGCTACGACGACGCCCGCGGCGACGGCGTGGCGTGCGGTCCCGACATCGCGGTGCCCACGCTGGTGATCGGCAACCTGGCCGACGACGCCTGCACCCCCAGCCACACCCGCCGGCTGTTCGAGGCGATCGGGCATCCGGACAAGGAGATCCACGAAATCCCCGGCGCCAACCACTACTACACCGGCCCGGATCAGCGGGAGAACCTGCGCCAGGCGGTCGGCATCATCACCGACTGGCTGGCGCGGCACGGCTTCGCGGGTGCGGCGTGACCCCGACCGGCGGCGACGAGGCAGCGCGCAGCAATGCGGAGGAGCGCCGCAACTGCACCGGCGGCGACGAGGCAGCGCGCAGCAATGCGGAGGAGCGCCGCAGCGGCACCGGCGCGCTGGACGGCATCCGGGTCATCGAGCTCGGCACGCTGATCTCCGGGCCGTTCGCCGGCCGGCTACTCGGCGACATGGGCGCCGAGGTGGTCAAGGTGGAGCTGCCGACCGCTCCCGACCCGCTGCGCAGCTGGGGCCAGGCCGAACTCGACGGACACCACTTCTTCTGGACCGTGCACGCCCGCAACAAGAAAGCCGTCACCCTGGATCTGCGCACCGAACGCGGCCGGGAGCTCTTCCTGGAGCTGGTGCAGCGCTCCGACGTCATCGTGGAGAACTTCCGGGCCGGCACCCTGGAGCGCTGGAACCTCGGCTACGACGCGCTGGCCGACCGCAACCCGGGCATCATCCTGGTGCGGGTCTCCGGGTACGGACAGACCGGCCCGGAGGCCCAGAAGGCGGGCTATGCATCGGTGGCCGAGGCGGTCAGCGGGCTGCGGCAGATGAACGGTTTCCCGGGCGGGCCGCCGCCGCGGCTGGCACTGTCGCTCGGCGACAGCCTGGCCGGCATGTTCGCTGCGCAGGGCGCACTGGCCGCGCTGTATCGGCGCACCGTGACCGGTACCGGCCAGGTGGTCGACGTCGCGCTGACCGAATCCTGTCTGGCCATCCAGGAATCCACCATTCCCGACTACGACGTCGGCGGTGTGGTGCGTGGCCCGTCGGGAACCCGGCTGGAGGGGATCGCGCCGTCGAACATCTACCGGACCGCCGACGGCAGCTGGGTGGTGATCGCCGCCAACCAGGACAGCGTCTTCGCCCGGCTGTGCAATGCGATGGGCCGGCCGGACCTGATCGATGACGACCGGTTCGCCAACCACCTCGCACGCGGTCGCAACCAGGACGAGCTGGACGCCATCATCGGCGACTGGG
>NZ_JBYCLB010000191.1:0-1872 GCF_057473705.1 Mycobacterium sp. TH-M15
AGCAGGCTGAAAGGTCAGGTCGGTGACCTGCCCGCGGCAACGCCGCGGCCCAGACAAAGACCTACACGCCCAGGTCACCGAACCCACTGAAACGTCAGTAGATCCACAATGGTCCCTCCAGCAGCCCGCGGATCGCCGCCGCCACCTCGACCGGCCGGGCCTGGGCCACCATGTGGTCGCAGTCCACGTCGACCAGCCGGAACGCCGTGCCCAGCCGCGCGGCCAGCGTGTCGACCAGACCGTCGCCGACATACGGCGGCGAGGTGCGGGTCGCCCGCAGCAGCGTCGTCGGAATCCCCGGCGGCGGCAGCGCCGGCTCGCGGGCCAGCTCACTCCAGTAGCAGATCATCGCCGACAGGCTGATCCGCCAGCCGAAGCGCCCGTTCGGCAGCTGGACGAGGTGTTCGTCGAGGTCTTCATCGAGCACCGCCGGGTTCACGTCGGCCCAGGAGCCGCCGGCCTTGTCGGCCCGGGCCTCGGCGCGGTCGGGGTAGTCCGGCGAGGCCAGCATCTCCCCGGCGATCTGCGCCATCCACGTCCCGTCCAGGCCGACCGCCGGGTCCAGCAGCACCAGCCCGGCGACCAGGTCCGGTCGGGCCGCGGCGAATGCCAGCGCGATGGCCCCGCCGAATGAATGGCCGACCACCGTAACCGGGCCGCTACCGGAGTGCTCGATTAGCGTGGCCAGCGCCGCCACGTTGGCGTCGATCGTCCACGGCGCGGCCCACGGCGACCGGCCGTGACCGAGCAGATCGGGCGCGGCCACCGCCAGCTCCGGCAGCTGGTCGTCGGCGAGCCGCTGCCAGCGCCGGCCGTGCCCGGTCAGTCCGTGGACGGCGAGCAGCTGCACCGGCCCGGCCGGGCCGTAGCGGTGCACGTGCAGGTCTTCGCGGCTCATGGCTCCGATGGTGCCAGCCGGGCGCCGGGCGGGAATCGGCGGCATCCTGGACGTGTGCACCGAGATCGGGACCAATCGAGCGATCCGTACGCGGTGCTCGGTGTGTCGCCCACCGCGACGGCCGCCGAGATCACCCGGGCGTACCGGCAAGCGCTGCGCACCCATCACCCGGACCTGCGCGACGGCCCGTCCGGCTCGGCGTCCGACGAGCGGCTGCACGCGGTGCTGGCCGCCTATGCGCTGCTGCGTGACCCGGCCCGGCGCGCGGCCTACGACCGCGTCGCGGGTGCTCGTCCCGGGCGTTCCGGCCCGACCCGAGTTCGAGTCACCCGGGTCGGCGTCGACGACCGTTACCCTCCGCTGCGGGCGGGCCCGGTGCGTTGGCACCGGCGCGGCTGACGGCTGGCGGCTGGCGGGCTCACCCGGCGTCTGGCGGGTTGATCAGCGGGGCGCTAATGCGCTGGCGGAGACCGGGGGTCGTAGCCTCACCGTCGTGCTGCCGTGGGAGATCGTGCGGCGTCGTCCGAACCCCATTTGGTGAGCCGGCCGGTCATTGTGGGCAGGACAGCGTCCCGGCGGCCCGATGGTCCTCGGCCAGCTCGGCGGTTCGAGCGATGATCACCGCTGTGGTCGACAGTCATGGTTCACCAGCATTGCCTACCACGACCGGATTCCGGCAGGGGCTAATTCGTGTTGGGGTCAACCGATCTGGCCGCCGATCGTCACTGTGGATGACGATTACGGATTCGGCCGTCACCATGCACACGATCCGGCGGCTACAGTGCAGCGCTCACCAGGGATCCCGACATTCATCTGCACGCCGATGATGCAGACGAACACCGCCCCCTGCAGTGGTCCGTCGGCACCCTCGGTGACGATTAAAGATGTTTCGGTAATAGGGTGAGTCGCTCCGCAGGATTTACGTTGCGGTGTAGGACAATTGGTGTGTGGTGAAATCGACCGGCAAGCGGCGA
>NZ_JBYCLB010000192.1:0-5260 GCF_057473705.1 Mycobacterium sp. TH-M15
AATCCGGCGCAACGCCTCAGCAACAACCGCCCGACGATCCAACCCAGAAACCCCCGAAGAATCCACCAGCCGTCAACCCAACCTTTCCGAAAGTTGCTGGAGCAGTTCGTCGTCGGAGAGATCGTCGTAGTCGTCGGAGTCTCCGGGTTCGGCGGCCTCGACCAGTTCGGGAAGGACGGTGGCCAGGTAGCCGGTGAGTGCCTCCACCGTCGGGTAGTCGAAGACGACGGATGCGGGCAAGGTCTCGCCGAGGCTTTCCGAGAGGGATCGCTGCAGGGTCACGCTCATCAGTGAATCCATGCCGGATTGGAAGAATCCGGCCACCGGGTCGACCAGTCGCGGCGATGCCAATCCCATTGCCGCAGCGACTTGTTCGGTGACGTGGCCGTGTAGCAGTTCACGCCGGAGCGCCGGTTCGGTGTCGCGCAGGGCCGCTCGCAACGCGGTGGGCTGGAACGGACAGTCGCCGCCGTCGCCGTCGGCGACGAGCAGTTCGTCGACGATGTGCAGCGCCGCCCGGGTGCGGTACGCGGCGGCCAGCCTGACCCAGTCCGCGGCGACGACGGTGGCCCGGGCCGGCGCACCGGGACCGATGGCCGTGGCCAGCGCCTGGATGGCGACCTCGTCGGGCATCGGGTCGAGCCCGGAGTCGAGGGTCACCTGCCGTTCGGCGTCGGACTGGGTGTCGGTCAGCGACTTCCACAGCCCCCAGTTGATCGCGGTGGCGGGCAGGCCGGCGGCCCGGCGGGCGTAGCCGAGGGTGTCCAGGAAGGTGGTGGTCGCCGCATAGTGGGCCAGCCAGCGGGAGCCGGTCAGCCCGGAGATCGACGAGAACAGCACGAAGTAACGTACCGGGTGCGTCAGCGACAGGTTGTGCAGCACCGAGGCCGCGTCGAGCTTCGGACGGAACATCGCGACGACGTCGTCGTCGGTCATGTCGTCCAGGGTGACCGGGCCGCCACCGAAGGCGGCCAGATACACGCCCGCCAGCTCGGGCAGGTCCGCACCGAACCGATCGAACAGCGCGCCCATCGCCGCCTCGTCCGATGCGTCGGCGGCGACGGTCACCAGGGTGGTCCCGGCCCGGGACAGTTCGTCGGCCAACGCGTCCAGGCGGGTGCCCGGGTTGCGGGACACCGCCACCACCGTGCCGGCGCCCATCGCGGCCAGCTGCCGAATCAGCTGCGGGCCGATGTTGCCGGTCGCTCCGACGACCAGGTGGCTGGCCGCGCGATCCAGGGTGACCGGTGCCGGCGGCGCCGGGAACCCGGGCTGCAGCCGGGGCACCCGGCGGGCGCCGGCCCGATAGACCACCTGGTCCTCCCCGTCGCCCGCCGCCGCCTCGGCCAGCAGGTACCGCGCGACCACCACGGCGGGCACGGACTCGTCGACGTCGACGACGCCGCCCCAGATCTCCGGCTGCTCCAACGCCAGGGTGCGGCCCAACCCCCACAGCACGGCGTGGCCGGGGTCGGCCCGGTCGCCGTCGGTGACCGGCTGCGCGTTGCGGGTCAGCAGATACAGCTTCGGCGGCGGTGCGGTTGCCGCGGCGGCCCGCCCGGCCAGCGTCGTTCCGAGCATTCTGGCCGCGTCGAACAACGCGTAGCCGCGCCCGGCGTCGAGCGGCTCCGAGCCGGCGCTCGGCGCGTAGAGCACGTGCGTCACGCCGGCGACCGCGTCGCTGAGCGTCGACCCGGCCGCGGCGGTCAGCGCCGACGGCGTCAGCACCGCCGTCGATCCGCCGAGCGCCCGGGCAAGCTCGGCGCCGAGGCCATCGTCGGCGATCACCAGCCAGGAGCCCCGCGGTTCGGCCGACACCTCCGGCACCGGCCGGGTCGGCCAGGTCAGGTCGTACCACCACTCCGCCGGCACCGCCCCGGCGTTCGGCACCGTCCGATCCGCCACCGGCCGGGCCGCCCCGCCGCGAGCCGGGCCGACCTCGGCCCAGTAGCGGGTGTGCTGCCACGGGGTGCTGGGCAGCACCGGGTGCGGTTCCGGTGGATGCGGGGTCTGCGGCGGGCGGCTGACGCAGGTGCGGTTGAGGTTGGTGTGGAAGGTGACGGTGTCGTCGCCGTCGCGCCACAGCGTCCCGACGGCGTGATGGTGCTCGCCCGACTCCAACGTGTCGTCGATGGCGCGGGTCAGGATCGGATGCGCGCTGACTTCGACGAAGGTGGTGTGCTCGGCGGCGGCCGCGGCCACCGCCAGGGTCAGCCGGGCCGGCTGACGCAGGTTCGCCACCCAGTATTCGGCGTCCAGCCGGCCGGCCTCGTCGGTGACCGTGGACAGGAACGGGATGCCGGGCGTCCGCGGGTTCAGCTCCGCCAACGCGGCCCGCAGATCCGGCAGGATCGGGTCCATCAGGGCGGTGTGCGACGCGACTTCCATGTTGACCCGGCGGGCGAACCGGTTCTCCGCGCTCACCGCGGCGATCACCGCGTCGACGGGTGCCTGCGGACCGGCGACCACCGTCTGCCGCGGCGAGATGTAGCCGGCGATGCTCACCTCGGGATAGCCGGCGATCGTCCTCTCGGTCGCCTCGGCGTCGAGGTTGAGCAGCGCCACGGCGCCCTGCCCGGCGCGCTGCGACATCAGCTGCGACCGGGCCGCGATCACCCGCAGCCCGTCGGCCGGGCTCAGCGCCCCGGCCACCACCGCGGCCGTCACCTCACCCATCGAATGCCCGATGACGGCGTCCGGCTCGACCCCGTAGGACCGCCACAGTTCGGTCAGGCCCAGCTGCAGCCCCATCAGCACCGGCTGAACCCGGGCGTCCCCGCTGACCGGCTCGCCGCCGGCGATCACCTGCCAGAGTGAGAAGCCGACCTGCTCGACGAACGCCGGTTCCAGGGCGGCCAAGGCCCTGGCGAACTCCGGCTCCTCGGCCAGCAGCCGGCGGCCCATGCCGGCCCAGTGCGAACCCTGACCGGAGTACACGAACACGGTGCCGGTGCCGCACGGTCCGGCGTGCGGGCCGACCACGCCGTCGGCCGACCGCCCGGCGGCCAGCGCCTGCAGTCCGGCCACCACAGCGGCGCGGTCCCGCCCGCAGACGGTGGCGAAGCTCGGCTGCCGGCTGCGGTGGTGGTTGAGGGTGTGGGCCACGTCCGGTAGCGCCACGTCGGCGCCGTCGCGCTCCATCCAGTCCGCCAGCGCGGCCGCCGTCGACGCGATCCGCTCCGGAGTCCGTCCGGACACCACCAGCGTGCTCACCGCCGGATCGGGCTGGCCGGGAACCGCCTTGGCCGTCGGCGCCTGTTCGATGACGACATGCGCATTGGTGCCGCCGAACCCGAACGAGGAGACCCCGGCCCGCCGCGGATGCCGGGTTGTGGGCCAGCTTTGTTGTTCGGCGACGACCTTCAGCCGCAGCCGGTCGAAGTCGATATGCGGGTTGGGCTGCGCGAAGTGCAGATTCCGCGGAATCTCGCCGCGGTCCACCGCCAGCACCGCCTTGATGAAACCGGCCATGCCGGCCGCCGCCTCCAGGTGGCCCAGATTGGTCTTCACCGCGCCGAGCAGCAGCGGCGCGGTCTCCGGGCGTCCGCGCCCCAGCACCGTGCCGATCGCGCGGGCCTCGATCGGGTCACCGAGCAGCGTCCCGGTTCCGTGTGCCTCGACGTAGTCGACTTCCTGCGGATCGACGCCGGCGTTGGCGTACGCGGCCCGCAGCACCGCCATCTGCGCCGCCGGGTTCGGGGCGAGCAGTCCGTTGGAGCGGCCGTCCTGGTTGACCGCCGAACCGCGGATAACCGCGAGTACCCGGTCGCCGTCCCGCAGCGCGTCACCCAGCCGTTTGAGCACCACCGCGCCGCAGCCCTCGCCGCGGACGAAGCCGTCGGCGGCGGCGTCGAAGGCGTGGCAGGCGCCGGTCGCCGACAGCGCGCCGCTCTGGTCGAAGCCGCGGAAGACCGCCGGCGACATCAGCAGGTTCACCCCGGCGGCGACGGCGGTATCGCAGTCCTGCATCCGCAGGCTCTGCGCGGCCAGATGCAGCGCCACCAGCGACGACGAACACGCGGTGTCCACGGTGACGGAGGGCCCGCGCAGATCCAGGGCGTACGACAGCCGGTTGGCGATGATGCTCAGGGCGGCGCCGGCGTTGCTCCAGGCGTCCACGCCGGCCAGGTCGGTCGCCGCGTAGACGCCGTACTCGGTGATGCTGGCGCCGACGTACACCCCGGTCTGTGACATCCGCAGCGAGCTGGCCGGAACCCCGGCGTGCTCCAGCGCTTCCCAGGCCACCTCCAGCAGCAGCCGCTGCTGCGGGTCCATCTTGACCGCTTCCCGGCTGGATATCTCGAAGAACTCCGCGTCGAACTCGTCGATGCCGGTCAGGAACGATCCCCACCGGGTGGTGTGGGCGATGGCGTTCCCGGTCTCGGGTGAGCCGTCGTCGAACGGCGCCCAGCGCTCCGGCGGCACCTGGCCGACCGCGGACCGGCCGTCGCAGAGGAACTGCCAGTAGTCCTGCGGGCCGCCGATGTCACCGGGGAAGCGGCACCCGATGCCGATCACCGCGATCGGCTCGTCGGCACGGGGACGGCCGGGGTCGGCCACCGGATCGGCGTCGCCCTGCGGTTCGGACCCGCTGAGGAACCGCGCCAACCCGCCGATGGTCGGATGCTCCCAGAGCTCCACCGGCGACACCGGCCGGCCCAGCAACTCGGAGAGCTCACCGGTGAGGACCACGGCGTGTCGTGAGTTCGCCCCGATGTCGTTCAGCGGCACATCCACGTCGACGTCGTCGGGGCTGCAGCCGATGTTCGTCACCAGGTAGTCGACCAGCCAGTTACGGATAGCCTCTTCGTCGAAGGGTGTCGTCATGCGCGAAAGTCCATCCCCATCAGATTCCGTCCCATCCAGCCGGACTCGGCTGCACGGTGTCGAGGTCGCCGAGCAGCTCGTTCAGCACGGTGTCGGCCGAGTCGGGCAGCTCCCCCGCGTCGTCGTCGGGGTCACCCTCGGGCAACAGCTTTCCGGCGAGGTACGCCGCCAAGGCGGTGACCGTCGGGTGCCCGAACAGCATTGTCGCCGATAGTTCGATGCCGGCCAACCGCTCGGCACCGCGCCGGACCGACATCGCCATCACCGAGTTCAAGCCGAGCTCCGCGAACGGGGTGTTCAGCTCGAGCTCGGCCACCGGCATGCGCAGCTCACGGGCCAGGATGGCCCGCAGCCCGATCTCGAGTTCACCGCGCACCTCCTCGGCCGGCAGCTGCGACCACTCCCGGGCCGGTGGGTGATCCGCGTCGCCACC
>NZ_JBYCLB010000193.1:0-5367 GCF_057473705.1 Mycobacterium sp. TH-M15
ATGATGCCGGGCGGCACCCCGGAAGTCACCGCCGGGGCACCGCGCGACTGATCATCCGCCGGCCGGCGTCGGCAGCAGCAGCTTCTGCAGCTCGCCCTCGACCTCGGCGGCCGCGACGAACAGAAGTTCGTCTCCGCCTTCCAACGGCTCGTCGTCCTGCGGCACGATCACCCGCTGCCCGCGCAGGATCGTCACCAGCGCGGCGTCGCGGGGCAGTTGCAGCTTGCGCACCGGCTTGCCGCCCCACGGAGTGTCGTCGGGCAGGGTGAGCTCGACCAGGTTGGCCTGACCCTTGCGGAACTCCATCAGCCGGACCAGGTCGCCGACGGCGACCGCCTCCTCGACCAGCGACGCGAGCATCCGCGGGGTGGAGACCGCCACATCCACCCCCCAGGCGTCGGTGAACAACCACTCGTTGCGCGGGTCGTTGACCCGGGCCACCACCCGCGGCACCGCGAACTCGGTCTTGGCCAGCAGCGAGAGCACCACGTTGACCTTGTCGTCGCCGGTGGCGGCGATCACCACGTCGAAATCCTCCAGGTGCATCGACTCCAGCAGGCTCAGCTCGCACGCGTCGCCCAGCGCCCACTGCGCCTCGGCAATGGTGTCGACGTCGATATGGTCCGGATCGCGTTCGATCAGGGTGACCTGGTGGCCGCTCTCCAGGAGTTCACGGCCGATGGAGCGCCCCACCGCGCCGGCACCGGCGACCGCGACTCTCATCGGCGGCACTCCTTGACCCCGGCTGCGCCGGCGGTTTGGTCGTCGCGTCTCATCGGCGCTCCCCGACGTCGAGGTCCTCGTTCGGCGGCAGGGCGGCGATCGCCATCGCCTCGGCCGCGGTGCCCGACACCGCGACGATGTACACCTGGTCACTGGCCTGCATGACGGTCTTCGGATCGGGCAGGATGCCGGTGCCGAACCGGATCAGGAACGCCACCCGGGCGCCGGTCGCCGCCTCCAGGTCGGTCACCGAATGGCCGATCCAGTCCTCGTGCAGGGCGACCTCGACGACCGCGACGGTCCCGGTGGGATCGCGCCACTTGGTGGTCTCGGTCTCGTGGGTCAAGGCGTTGAGCAGTCGGTCGGTGGTCCACGGGACGGTGGCCACGGTGGGAATGCCGAGCCGCTCGTAGACCGCCGCCCGCTTGGCGTCGTAGATCCGGGCGACCACCCGCGGCACGCCGAACGTCTCGCGGGCCAGCCGGGCCGAGATGATGTTGGAGTTGTCGCCGGAGGAGACCGCGGCGAACGCGCCGGCGCTCTCGATGCCGGCCCGCAGCAGCACGTCCCGGTTGAATCCCATGCCGAGCACCCGCTCGCCGGTGAACTCCGGGCTGAGCCGGTTGAAAGCCGCGTTGTCCCGGTCGATGATGGCGACGTCGTGGCCGATCCGGCACAACCCGTCGGCCACCGATGCGCCCACCCGGCCGCACCCCATCACTACTACCCGCACCTGAGGTCCTTTCGGCCCGGCTTTCTTGGTCGTGCTCCGCACTGGTGAACGCTACCGCCAAACCGGTGTGGGCTTACTCTTGGCTCTCGTGTCGAAGATTTCCACGGCCGCGCGCCGGCTGGTGCTGGGCCGGCCGTTCCGCAGCGACCGGCTGAGCCACACCCTGTTGCCCAAACGCGTCGCGCTGCCGGTGTTCGCCTCCGACGCGCTGTCGTCGGTGGCCTACGGACCCGAGGAAGTGTTCCTGGTGCTGTCGGTGGCCGGCATCACCGCCTACCGGATGACCCCCTGGGTCGGGCTGGCGGTGGCGTTCGTGCTGGTGGTCGTGGTGGCCAGTTACCGGCAGAACGTGCACGCCTACCCGTCCGGGGGCGGGGACTACGAGGTCGTCACCACGAACCTGGGCCGCACCGCCGGGCTGACCGTGGCCGCCGCGCTGATGGTCGATTACGTGCTGACCGTGGCGGTGTCGATCTCGTCGGGGATCGCCAACATCGGCTCGGCGGTGCCGTTCATCGCCAGCCACAAGGTGGTGTTCGCGGTCGGCACCGTCGTGCTGATCGCCGCGGCCAACCTGCGCGGCATCCGCGAGTCGGGCACGGCGTTCGCCTTCCCGACGTATGCGTTCATGATCGGCGTGTACATCATGCTGGCCTGGGGGTTCTTCCAGATCTACGTGCTGGGCCACCCGGTGCAGGCCGAATCGGCGGGGTTCAAGATCCACTCCACCCACGGCGAGCTGGCCGGCTTCGCGCTGGTGTTCCTGGTGGCCCGCTCGTTCTCCTCAGGCTGCGCCGCGCTGACCGGGGTCGAGGCGATCAGCAACGGGGTGCCCGCATTCCGCAAACCCAAGTCGAAGAACGCCGCCACCACGCTGCTGATGCTCGGGGTGATCGCGGTGACGCTGCTGATGGGCATCATCATGCTGGCCTCGGCGACCGGGGTGAAGGTCGCCAACCACCCAGCCGAGCAGCTGAGCGGCGCACCGGCCGACTACGAGCAGAAGACGGTGCTCGCCCAGCTCGCCGAGGCGGTCTTCCGAGGATTCCCGCCCGGCCTGTGGATCATCGCCGGGATCACCGCGCTGATCCTGGCGCTGGCGGCCAACACCGCCTTCAACGGCTTCCCGGTGCTCGGGTCGATCCTGGCCCAAGACGAGTACCTGCCCCGCCAGCTGCACACCCGCGGGGACCGGCTGGCGTTCTCCAACGGGATCGTCTTCCTGGCGGTGGTGGCGATCGCGTTCATCGTGGCGTTCGGCGCCGAGGTCACCGCACTGATCCAGCTTTACATCGTCGGGGTGTTCGTCTCGTTCACGCTGAGCCAGATCGGCATGGTTCGGCACTGGAACGAGTTGCTGCGCACCGAAACCGACCCGCAGAGCCGGCGCACGATGATTCACTCACGGGTGGTCAACACCATCGGCTTCCTGTCCACCGGGACGGTGCTGATCGTGGTGATCATCACCAAGTTCGTTGCCGGCGCCTGGATTGCGATCGTCGCGATGTCCGCGCTATTCGTGGTGATGAAGCTGATCCGGCGGCACTACGCGGCGGTCAGCCGGGAGCTGACCGAGCAGGAGGCGGCCGAAGAGGACCAGGCGGTGCTGCCCAGCCGCAACCATGCGGTGGTGCTGGTGTCGAAGCTGCACCTGCCGACCCGGCGTGCGCTGGCCTACGCGCGGGCCACCCGGCCCGACTCGCTGGAGGCGATCACGGTCAGTGTCGACGACGCCGAAACCCGTGCCCTGGTCCGATCTTGGGAGGACAGCGATATCACGGTGCCGCTCAAGGTGATCGCCTCGCCGTACCGCGAAGTGACCCGCCCGGTGCTGGGTTACGTGAAACGGATCAGCAAGGAATCGCCGCGCACGGTGGTGACGGTGTTCATCCCGGAGTACGTGGTCGGCCGCTGGTGGGAGCAGTTGTTGCACAACCAGAGTGCGTTGCGGCTGAAGACGCGGCTGCTGTTCATGCCCGGGGTGATGGTGACATCGGTGCCGTGGCAATTGAACTCGTCGGAGCGGCGCAAGCCGTTGCAGCCGCACCTGGCTCCCGGCGACACCCGGCGCGGCTTCCTGGAGTGACCGGACCCGAGCTGACGCTGACCGTCGGGCCGCCGGCCAACGGCGGCCGCTGCGTGGCCCGGCACGACGGGCGGGTGGTCTTCGTCCGCTACGCGCTGCCCGGCGAGCGGGTGCGGGCCCGGGTGATCGCCGACCGCAACTCGTACTGGCAAGCCGAGGCGATCGAGGTGATCGAGCCCGCCGGCGGCCGGATCGCCTCGCAATGCCCGATCGCCGGGGTGGACGGGGCCGGCTGCTGCGATCTGGCGTTCGTCGACGCGGAGGCGGCGCTGGCGTACAAGACCGAGGTGGTGGCCAACCAGCTGCAGCGGCTGGGCGGCCAGGCGTGGGACGGCGCCGTCGAGCCACTGGGGACGGCCGGACCGACCGGCTGGCGCACCCGGGTCCGGCTGGACGTCGGCATCGACGGCCGGGCGGGCTTCCACCGCTACCACAGCGACGAGCTGGTGGCCGATCTACGCTGCGGACAGCTGCCGGCGGGGATGCTCACCGGGTTGCCGGGCGATTTCGTTGCCGGCGAGCGGGTTCACGTGGTGATCGACGACGACGCCGTCCGACACGTGGTCGGAATCGGCCGGCACCGGCGGCCGCGGGTCGTCGCGGGGGAGTATCAGGCGACCCAGCGGGTGGGTGGGCGGCGTTGGCGGCTGCCGGTGACGGCGTTCTGGCAGGCGCACCGGGACGGGGCGCGGTTCTACAGCGCCCTGGTGGCCGAGTGGGCCCAACCGCCCGCCGGCGGCACCGCGTGGGATCTCTACGGCGGGGCCGGCGTCTTCGCGGCGGTGCTCGGCGAGGCGGTCGGCGAGTCGGGCCGGGTGGTCTGCGTGGACACCGCGCGCGCCGCGACCCACGCGGCGCGGACGGCACTGGCTGACCTGCCGCAGGTGCAGGTGGTCACCGATTCGGTGCGCCGCGCGCTGGGCGCGCAACGCGACGGGGCCGACGTGGCCGTGCTGGATCCGCCGCGGTCCGGTGCCGGGCGTGAGGTGGTCGACCTGCTGGCCGCCGCGGCGGTGCCGCGGGTGGTGCACATCGGCTGTGAGGCAGCGTCGTTCGCCCGCGATATCGGCCTGTACCGCGAGCGCGGATATCGGGTCGAGCGGATTCGGGCGTTCGATGCCTTCCCGCTCACCCACCACGTCGAGTGCGTCGCGCTGCTGACCGGGCCGGAACGTGACATCATGAGCGTGTGAAGGCAGGCGGGGTCGCCCGTTTGGTCGGTGCCGCAGCGTTGTCGACCTGGGCCGCGCCCGGTGTCGCCGTCCCGTGGGCGTCGGCCGAACCGTGTCCCGCCGTCGAGGCGATCTTCGCCCGCGGCACCGACGATCCACCCGGCCTCGGACCGGTCGGGCAGGCGTTCGTCGACGCACTGCGCACCCGGATCGGCGATAAGACGCTTCAGGTGTATCCGGTGGACTACCCGGCGAACAACAACTGGGCCACCGGCATCGACGGAATCCGGGATGCGATCACCCATGTCGAGTCCACGGCGGCAACCTGCCCACAGACCCAGATGGTGCTCGGCGGCTTCTCCCAGGGCGCGGCCGTGATGGGCTTCGTCACCGCCGACGTGATCCCGCCGGGGGTCGACAGCGTCGACGTGCCGCAGCCGATGCCGCCGGAGATCGCCGACCACGTCGCCGCGGTGGTGCTGCTGGCCACGCCGAGCGAGCGGGTGATGCAGTTTGTCGGCCAGCCGCCGGTGGTGATCGGCTCGTCGTATGCGGCCAAGACCATCCAGCTCTGCGCACCGGAGGACCCGATCTGCGCCGACGGGCTGAACTTCGGCGTGCACCTGGGCTCCGCGCACACCGAGGTCGTCGAC
>NZ_JBYCLB010000194.1:0-1603 GCF_057473705.1 Mycobacterium sp. TH-M15
AGCACGGCCCCGGCCAGCCGGGCGCCAACCCTTCCCCGCCGCACCACCAGCCGAGCCCGGACGAGTCCTCCACCCGTCGGATGCCGGCCGAGGGTCACCGGCCCGATCAGCCGACCACCCGGATTCCGGGCTATCCGGCCGGACCGCCTCCGCACCCGGTCCAGGCCGGACCGCCGGAGCAGGCCGAGCCGGCGAAGCAAGCCGCTCCCCCCGCCGAGCCGTCCGCCGGGGAGGCCGAGAAGCCGAAAGAACGTCACGACAAAGGCTTTCTGCGTGACCCGCTGGCGTTGACCCTGACCGCGATCACCGTGGTGGCGTTGCTGCTGGCCGGCATGGTGGGCGCGGAACTCATCGCCCGCGGCATCGCCGATCGCAAGGTGGCCAAGGCCACCGAGTGCGTGGTGGAGGACTCCGCCGATGTCTCGTTCGGCGTCTGGCCGCCGTTCCTGATCCAACACATCACCGGCGACTACACCAACATCTCCATCCGCACCGCCGGGCACCAGGTGAAGAAGGCCAAGGAGATGAAGGTGGACATCGAGGTCTTCGACGTCCGGCTGCACCCGGAGGCCGCCTCGGCGGGCAGGGGCACCATCGGCGCCCTGGATGCCACCATCACCTGGCCGACCGTCGGCATCAAGGACACCGTCCGGTCGATGATTCCGCTCTTCGGCGACGCGATCTCCGACGTCAGCACGAACGCCGGCGACGGCACCGTGTCACTCCAGGGCCCGTTCGGGCTGGGCGGTGTCACGGTCAAGCCGGAAGCCGCCGACGGCAGGCTGTCGCTGAAAGTGGAGAAGCTGACCGGCCTGGGCAGCATGGCCCTGCCGCGAGAGATAGTGCAGCCGGCCCTGGACGAGTTCATCTCGAAGCTGACCAGCGATTACCCGCTGGGCCTACGGGCCGACAGCGTGCAGGTCACCGACAGCGGGGTGATCGCCAAGTTCTCCACCCGCAACGCGACCATCCCGTCGCACGCCGAGGATCCGTGCTTCGCCGAGCTGTGAGCGGGACGACGCGGCCGGGCTAAGAGTTGACCCGTAATTGACTGGTTGTTTTGAGGTTCCAGCGGCCACTGCAGCGGCAGTGGGAGGTGGTGTTTCGGCTACGTCGGGCGCTGCACCGCGACGCCGCGTCGCGGTGTCGGGCCTATTGGGCCGCCCACCGTGACCGGCGCGGACACAGCTCAACGCAGCCGCTCGGGCCGCGGATCTTGCGGCGCCTTGCCCAGCCCCAGCCAGCCAACACGCCCCCACACGACGGGCAGCTCAACTCACCACCCACCAGCCGACGTTCGACTTGATCGGCATCTACTTCTACGGTGACCATTGCGCCTCCGAGCGCGAATAGACGGCCCTCCCGCACAGTCCCGCCAAAGACCACGGGAGGGCCGTCACCTACAACGACCTGATCACCGTGCCGCCCCGACACCACAAGGACCAAACCCGCCAGCCGCGGTCGGCACGATCACCACCGTCAATTCCGGACCCCTACCCCCAGGTCCTCGCCCTGAGTGCCGGTCAACACTGTGCCGGCCCACCCGGCTGGCGTTGTCGACGCGGCCGGGCGGCGGCTCGTGGTGGGATCCCCAAGACGCTCG
>NZ_JBYCLB010000195.1:0-3367 GCF_057473705.1 Mycobacterium sp. TH-M15
GGTGGAAGCCGCGGTCAGCAGACCGGCCGTCCGCAGCCAGCGGTGCCGATGGCCGGCCAGCGCCAGCGCCAGTCCGGCGCCGACGAAGGGAAACCCGGCGCGGTGCACCGGCGGAACCGTCGACCGGACCAGCTCCGCCAGCCGCCGCGGACCCTGGTCTGCGGAGCGAGGACGTCTGGCCACCCGGCCATCTTACGGAGCGGTCGCGGTCAATCGGTCAGGTCCCAGACCTGCAGCCGGGTCCCGGCCGGCAGATCGGTCACGCCCTCGGGGATGTCCAGCAGGCAGTTCGCCGACGCCAGGTACCGCAGGTGGTGCGAGGCCGGCGGCCCGTAGCCGGTGACGATGCCGGAGACCGGGTCCAGCAGACCGCGCCGGAACTGGCGCTTGCCCGACGGCGATTTCAGGGTCTCGCCCAGCTTCGCGTCGCGTCGCGGTCGCTCCGCCGCCGCCAGGCCCATCGTCCGGCGCCGCACTGGGCGCAGGCACACCTCGAAGGAGTCCCGCGCGCTGACCTGGTTGCCCGGGACGGTGCTGATCGTGGCGCCGTTCTCGGTGTCGCCGATCCGGCCGATGCCCTGCGGCATGCCGGGCTGCATCGCCACCTTGACGAACTCCACCCCTTGTTCGCCGGCGCGGCCGAAGACGTCCTTGACCACCTCGTAGGCCCCGGCGCTGACCCCGCCGCTGGTGACGATCAGGTCGACCTGCCCGCTGCGGACGCCGTACCGGTCCAGCACGGCGGTGAACTCGGCGGTGTCGTCGCTGACGGTGGCGGTGGCGACCACCGCGGCGCCGGCGTCGCGGACCGCGGCCGACAGCATCACCCCGTTGGACTCGTAGATCTGCCCGGGCGCCAACGGGGTGCCGGGTGCGATCAGCTCGGTGCCGGTGGAGATCACCAGCACCCGCGGCCGGGGCCGCACCGGCAGCTCGGCCAGCCCCAGCGCCGCCGCCAGGCCGACCACCGACGGCCCGGCGACCTGACCGGCCCGCAGCACCGTGTCGCCGGCGTTGACGTCACCGCCGACGTGCCGGACGTGCCGGCCTTTTGCCGCGGCGGCGAAGATCGTCACGGTCTCGGTGCCGCCGTCGGTGGCCTCGACCGGTACCACCGCGGTGGCGCCGATCGGCATCGGCGCGCCGGTCATGATCCGGTGCGCGGTGCCCGGCGCCAGCGTCGGGATGTCGGAGCGACCGGCCGGGATATCCTCGTCCACCGGCAGTTTCACCGGATTATCCGGGGCCGCCGCTGCGACGTCCTCGGCGTGTACCGCGTAGCCGTCCATCGCCGAGTTGTCGAAGACCGGCAACGAGATCGGCGCCGTGACGTCGTCGGCGAGCACTAGGCCTTCGGCGTCGACCAACGGAACCGAGGCGGTCGGGCGGGGGTGGATCAGCGCCGCGACGGCGCGCTGGTGTTCTTCGACGGAACGCACCGCACCATTATCGCGGTGGGTCGCCGCCGTCGGGTCTGCGGCGATCGCAAGCGCGGCGAAGCCGGGCGCGGTGGGTCGCCGCCGTTGGGCACGGCGGCTGTTCGCGGCCGGGAACTTGTTGTGGCGGTCACGTCCGGTCGCTAGGTTTTCTGCATGTCCGATCAGTCGTCGTTGCGGGTCGCTCCGGCGGTGATGGATGGCATCGCTCAGTCGTTGGGCGGCGGCGCGGAGGCGCTGATGGCCCGGTTGGTCCAGCTCGACGGCGAGGTCGGCGAGATGCTGGGCGGCTGGCAGGGCGATTCCGGCAGCGCGTACTCCGCGGCATGGCAGCTGTGGCACCGCGGTGCCAAGGACGTGCAGCTGGGCTTGGCGGAGCTGGCCCGGCTGGTCGCGGCGGCGGGCGCGGCGCAGCAGCGCACCGAATCTGGTTCGGCGCGGGCGATGCGGGAGGTTCGGTGATGGCGGAGCGGTTCCGGGTGGATCCCGAGGCGCTGGCCGACGCGGTCGCCGAGATGGCTGAGTTCCAGCGGTGCGCCGAGGCGGCGCGCAGCGAGATCGAGTCGATGGTGGCCAATCTGCATCTGACCTGGTCCGGTGAGGCCGCCGCGGCGCATGCGCACGCGCATCAGCAGTGGTGTGCCGGTGAGGCGATGATGCGCGAGGCGCTGGGCCAGTTGCACGCGGCCGGCACCGCCGCGGATGCCAACTATCGGGGTGCGATGACGGCGAATCTGAACATGTGGTCGTGAGGTAGTGACGCGGGACGTGGACCCGGCGGCGTTGAACGCCGCGGGTGAAGCGTCGAATGGGGGGTGAGTTGCGGCGTTGGTCGGCTCGGTTTAGGTTCCCGGTCATGGCCGGCGGGGTGGCGGTGCAGGTCAACCCGGTGCGGGCGCTGTTGTGACCCGGTTGGCGGTCGATCCGGCGGCGCTGGCCGGCGCGGGTGGTTTGACGGCCGGGGTCGGTGACGGTCTGGCGGGCGCGGTTGCGGCGTTGACCGCCGGGTTCGACGCCAACACCGGCCAGGACCGTGCGGGGCTGGTTTTCGCAGAGTCCTACGAGGACACAGCCGGACTGCTGCTGTTGGCGGCGGCGGCCGGCGTCAACGCGTGCCGGCGGGCCGGGTACCTGATCGGTGTGTCGGCGGCGAACTACTCGCGGGCCGAGGCGGCTTCGAAGCTGGGTGGTGGGGCTGCGGTGCTGCCAGCGCCGCCCGAGCCAGGCCGGTATTTTCTTCCGACGATGCCCTCGACCACGGGACCGGGGGTGCCGCATCCGGTGTTGTGGGTGGTGGTTGAGGCATTCGTTGGCGGTGTGTGGCCCAATGGGAATCCGGCCGCGCTGCACGCCGCGGCGCAGTGCTGGCGCACCTTCGCGGCCGCGTGTGCGGGGGTGGGTGATGGGCTGGGTGGTCCGAAGGCGACGGTGGCCGCGCAGGAGATGCCGGAAGGCCCCTGGTCGAGGGCTACCTGTCGACGATCGGCACCGATATCGGTGCCATCGGCGCCGGATGCACGAAACTGGCCGACACGCTCGATGGGTTCGCCAACCAGGTGCAGCAGGCCCAGGATGCCATCCGAGATCTGCTGCATTGCTTGGGCACGCCGAAAGGCTGGCTGGGTGAGGTAAAGGCCGCACTGCAGGGTCACGCGTTGGACGAGGTCAAGCGGATCGCCAAGGACATTGACGCGGTGTTGCACAACTTGAAGCGACAGGTGGAGGCGGGAAAAGAGATCGTCAACGGCATCGTGCGGGACCTTGACGGGCAGGTGTTGCGGCTGGAGGCATTCATCCGCCGGGAAGCCACCCATTTTCTGGGGGATCCGGTGGGCAACGCGTTGGCAAACATCCTCGATCTCGATGTCGACGTGGCGGAGGGGTTGTTTGTCCGGGGCCCGGTGAGCCTAGTGATGGGCCTTCAACAATTG
>NZ_JBYCLB010000196.1:0-4174 GCF_057473705.1 Mycobacterium sp. TH-M15
ACGCGGACCGGCTGCCGGACGAGGAGCTGGCCCAGCTGCGCAAGAACACCCCGGTGGTCTGGGTGGAGCAGTCGGACGAGCAGAGCGGCGGATTCCGCGACGGCGGCTACTGGGCGATCACCAGCCACCATGACGTCAAGGAGATCTCCCGACTGGACAACATCTTCTCCAGCGAGAAGAACACCGCCATCCCGCGGTTCAACGACGACATCCCGCGGGAGAACATCGACGTGCAGAGCGCCATCATGCTCAACCAGGACGCGCCGACGCACACCCGGCTGCGCCGGATCGTCTCCCGCGGCTTCACCCCCCGGCACATCCTGCCGCTGCAGGACGACCTCAAGCAGCGTGCCCAGGCCATCGCGAAGGCGGCCGCCGCGAAGGGCACCGGCGACTTCGTCGTCGACGTCGCCGCCGAACTTCCGCTGCAGGCCATTGCCGGCCTGCTCGGGGTGCCCCAGGAGGACCGCGGCAGGCTCTTCGAGTGGACCAACCAGATGACCGGCTACGACGACCCGGAGTACGCCGACAAATACGACCCGCACGCGTCGGCGATGGACATCATCGGCTACGCGCACACGCTGGCCGACCTGAAGCGCAAGATCCCGGGCCAGGACATCGTGACCACCCTGGTCGAGGCCGCCGAGGACAGTGAGAAGCTCACCGAGACCGAGTTCGGCTTCTTCATCATCCTGCTCGCGGTGGCCGGCAGCGAGACCACCCGCAACTCCATCACCCAGGGGATGATGGCGTTCGTCGACCACCCCGACCAGTGGGAGATCTTCAAGGCGCAGCGTCCGGAGACCACCGCCGACGAGGTGGTCCGGTGGGCCACCCCGGTAACCTCGTTCCAGCGGACCGCGCTGGAGGACACCGAGCTGTCCGGGGTGAAGATCAAGAAGGGGCAGCGGGTGGTGATGTTCTACCGCTCGGCCAACTTCGACGAGCAGGTCTTCGACGACCCGCGCGCGTTCAACATCCTGCGCGACCCCAACCCACACGTCGGCTTCGGTGGCACCGGCGCGCACTACTGCATCGGCACCCACCTGGCGCGGATGACGGTCAACGTGATGTTCAACGCGATCGCCGACCACATCCCCGATCTCAAGCCGCTGGGCGAACCGAAGCGGCTGCAGTCCGGCTGGCTCAACGCCATCAAGCACTGGCCGGTCGACTACACCGGCAAATCCGCGGTCTAGGGGAGCGTGTGGATTTCACTCTCGATCCCACCCAGCAGGCGGTAGCCGATGTGGTGGCCGGGCTGCTGGACCGCGACGGCAGCTGGACCGCACTGGTCGACGGCGGCGTGGCCGCGCTGGCGGTGCCGGAGCGGCTCGGCGGCGACGGCGTCGGCTTGGCCGAGGTTTCCACGGCGCTCACCGAGATCGGCCGGCGCGGCCTGGTCGGCCCGGCGCTGGCCACCCTCGGCCTGGGCGTGGTTCCGCTGCTGGCGCTGGCCTCCGACGAGCAGCAGGACAAGTACCTGGCCGGGGTGGCCGCCGGTGGGGTGCTCAGCGCCGCGCTGAACGAGCCGGGCACCGCGCTGCCGGAGCGGCCCGCCGCCACGCTCTCCGGTAACCGGTTGTCCGGCACCAAGGTCGGCGTTCCGTACGCCGAGCAGGCCGAGTGGCTGGTGGTCACCGCCGACACCGGGGTCGCGGTGGTCTCGGCTAACGCCGCCGGCGTGCAGCTGACCAAGACGCCGACGTCCAACGGTTCCGACGAGTACGTGGTGGTGTTCGACGACGCCGAGGTCGACGCGGTGCTCGCCGGCGCCGACGCGGTGCACCGGGTGAACCGGCTGGCGTTGGCGATGACCGGCGCCTACGGCGCGGGCCTGGTGGCGGGGGCGCTGCGGCTCACCGCCGACTACGTCGGCACCCGTGAGCAGTTCGGCCGACCGCTGTCGACGTTCCAGACCGTCGCCGCGCAGCTGTCCGAGGTCTACATCGCTTCGCGCACCATCACGTTGGTGTCGACGTCGGTGAGCTGGCTGCTCGCCGAGGGCCGCGACGACGACCATCTCGTCGACGATTTGGCCGTGCTGGGCTACTGGTTGACCTCGCAGGCGCCGCCGGTGATGCAGATCTGCCACCACCTGCACGGCGGGATGGGCATGGACATCGCTTACCCGATGGACCGCTACTACTCGACGATCAAGGATCTGAGCCGGCTGTTGGGTGGGCCGGCGTATCGTCTCGGTCTCGTGGGGGCGCAATGTTCATCGATCTGACCCCGGAGCAGCGCAAGCTGCAAGCCGAGCTGCGGGAGTACTTCGCCACCTTGATCACCCCGGACGAGGCCGCCGAGATGGCCGTCGACCGGCACTGCGCCGGCTACCGGACGGTGATCCGGCGGATGGGTGCCGACGGCAAGCTCGGCGTCGGCTGGCCGAAGGAGTTCGGTGGGCTGGGTTTCGGCCCGATCGAGCAGCAGATCTTCGTCAACGAGGCGCAGCGTGCCGACATCCCGCTGCCGGCGGTCACCCTGCAGACGGTCGGCCCGACGTTGCAGATGTACGGAACCGAGCTGCAGAAGAAGAAGTTCCTGCCGGCGATCCTGGCCGGCGAGGTGCACTTCGCGATCGGTTACAGCGAGCCGGAGGCCGGCACCGACCTGGCCAGCTTGCGCACCACCGCGGTGCGTCATGGCGACCCGGGTACCGGGTATTACACAGTCAACGGCCAGAAGGTGTTCACCACCGGCGCCCACGACGCCGACTACATCTGGCTGGCCTGCCGCACCGATCCGGATGCACCCAAGCACAAAGGGATTTCGATCCTGATCGTGGACACCAAGGATCCCGGCTACTCGTTCACGCCGATGATCCTCTCCGACGGCGCGCACCACACCAACGCCACCTACTACAACGACGTGCGCGTCCCGGCCGACATGCTGGTCGGCGCGGAGAACGGCGGCTGGAAGCTGATCACCACCCAGCTGAACAACGAGCGGGTGATGCTCGGGCCGGCCGGCCGGTTCGGCGGCATCTACGACAAGGTGCGCGCCTGGGCTGCCACTCCGGGCGGGGACGGCGTGACGCCGATCGAGCACGACGACGTGCGACGGGCCCTCGGTGAGATCCACGCCACCTGGCGGATCAATGAACTGCTCAACTGGCAGGTTGCCGCGTCCGGTGAGGACATCGACGTCGCCGACGCCGCCGCGACGAAAGTCTTCGGCACCGAACGCATTCAACGGGCCGGCCGGCTGGCCGAGGAGATCGTCGGCAGGTACGGAAACCCCGCCGAACCGGCCACCGCCGAGCTGCTGGACTGGCTGGACAAGCAGACCAAGCGCAACCTGGTGATCACCTTCGGCGGCGGCGTCAACGAGGTGATGCGGGAGATGATCGCCGCGCAGGGGCTGAAGGTGCCGAGGGTGCCGCGGTGAGCGCACCGGAGTTGCAGGCGGGGATCGACGAACTCAGGGCATTGGGGCGCAGCAAACCCCGGCCGGGCCGAGATCCGGTGAACCAGCCGATGATTCACCATTGGGTGGACGCCATCGGCGACACCAACCCGGTCTACGTCGATGAGGGCGCGGCCAAAGCCGCCGGACACCCCGGGATCGTCGCTCCACCGGCGATGATCCAGGTCTGGACGATGATGGGCCTGGGTGGTGTGCGTCCGGACGACGACCCGCTCGGCAAGATCATCGAGCTGTTCGATCAGGCCGGCTATGTCGGTGTGGTCGCGACCAACTGCGAACAGACCTACCACCGGTACCTGCGGCCCGGTGAAGAGGTCAGCGTCACCGCCGAGGTGACCGACGTCGTCGGGCCCAAGCAGACCGGTCTGGGCGAGGGCTACTTCATCACCCAGAAGATCAACTGGTGGGTCGGCGACGGCGAGTTGGTCGCCGACATGGTGTGGCGCATCCTGAAATTCGTGCCGAAAGACCGTGCCGCGTCGGATTCGGCCCCGGTGCCCGACGACCTCGACCCCGACAAGCTGATGCGGCCGGCGTCGTCGCGGGACACCAAGTTCTTCTGGGATGGCGTCAACGCGCACGAGCTGCGCCTCCAGCGCCGGCCCGACGGCAGCCTGCAGCATCCGCCGGTGCCGGCGGTCTGGCAGGACAAGACCGCACCGATCGACTACGTCGTCGCCGGCGGCAAGGGCACCGTGTTCAGCTTCGTGGTGCACCACGCGCCGAAGGTGCCCGGCCGCAC
>NZ_JBYCLB010000197.1:0-8435 GCF_057473705.1 Mycobacterium sp. TH-M15
CGCAGTTGGCTGCGGATCGCCCACCGCTGGTATTCCAGCGCCGAATGCGCCGCCGCGGGAATCTGGATTGCCGTGCGGAGATATCGGATCGTCTCCACGAAGTCGGGGCTGCCCGGCCAGGCGGCACCGGCTCGGCTGCGTACCGCCCGTTCGATCTCAGCACCGTCATTGCGGGTCAAGACATGTTCCGGCCAGAGCGGCAGCTGATAACGCAGCAGCGAGGGCAGCAGCGCCCGCCGCTGATCTCGCCGGGTCAGCACCGACGCGCGCAACGCCGCCGGATGCGGAGAGCTGATCGCAGCGACGGCACGCACCATTCGGGGATGCAGCAGGGCGGTCGCCCAGCACACCAGTCCACCGTCCGCGTGGCCGGCCAGGACCGCCGACGAATGTCCCAGTGCCCGAACGAGTCCGGCGGTGTCCCCGGCCAGGGTCCACCCGTCATAACCGCGGGGTGGTTTGTCGGAGCCGCCGTAGCCGCGCAGGTCCACCGCGACGACCCGGGCGTTGGCCAGCCCGCGCAGTTGATGCCGCCACGACCACCAGAACGAGCCGAAGCCGTGCAACAGGATGACCAGCTGCCGCGCGGTCGGCGGAGTGGCGTCACCGTCGGTCGGGATGGCTTCGACCACGTGGAAGCGAATACCGTTGGCGTGCACGTCCAGGTGGCGCCACGGACCGTCGATCCGGGTCATCGACGGATCGGGCGGTTGCACTACCAGCCTGACGGGTCGGCGAGCGTCTTGGTGTCGTCGGCGCCCAGTGCGTGCGGACCGCTGTGGTCGGGGCCGTGGTCGGGGCGCAGTGCCGCCCGGGTCTCCTTGACCGATTGGATGGTCTGCCGCGGCCCCCGGATCCGCCGCACCTTGAGGAAGCCGAGCACCGCCAGCCCCGCCGCCACGGCCGACATGATCCCGAACACGATCAGGTAGGCGGCCCAGCTCTTGAGCCAGAGATCGAGCACCTCGGCGACGAAGAAGAAGAAAAAGAAGGTGGAGTAGAACAACACCACCAGCGCGGCGATGAAGAAGATGCTGCCGGTGAGGCTCTTCTTGACATCCTCGGTGATCTCGGCGCGGGCCAGTTCGACCTCGGCCCGGACCAGCGCAGACATCTGAGACGTGGCGTTTTTGACCAGTTCACCCAGCGACGCCTCGCCGGACAGGGCGTGCGGATCGGCCAGCGGGATCGAGGCCAGGGTGTCTGGTACCCCGTTCCGGCCGGTCGGGTTCCTGGCAATCCTGCGATCGACCTTGCTCACTGAACGGTCCCTCCGCGTTGGCTGTCGTCGCGGCTTATGTTGCCATGCGGCATCGGCGCAGACGAGCCGGTCCACTCCGCCGGGCCCACCGCGGCGTGCGCCGGATCGTGCGGATCGGCGCGATAAACTGCGGTTTCAGCCTGGATCGAGGGAGATTGTCGTGCAGACCACGTGCCGTCGGGTGCTGCGCACCGTGGCGGTGCTGACGATGCTGGCGGTGTCGGCGGTCGCACCGGCACCGGTCGGCGCCGACGGCCGGGTGCCGATGGGCGGCGGCTCGGGCATCGTGATCAACGGCGACGCGTTCTGCACCCTGACCACGATCGGTCATGACCGGACCGGCGACTTGATCGGGTTGACCTCCGCGCACTGCGGTGGGCCGGGTGCCCAGGTCGCCGCCGAATCCGCCGCCGGCAGCGGCACGCTGGGCAGCATGGTGACCGGCAACGACGCCCTGGACTACGCGGTGATCCGGTTCGACCCGGAGAAGGTGACGCCGGTGAACAACGTCAGCGGCTTCGTGATCAACGGCATCGGCCCGGATCCGACCTTCGGTCAGGTCGCCTGCAAGCAGGGCCGCACCACCGGAAACTCGTGCGGGGTGACCTGGGGTCCGGGTCAGGACCCGGGCAGCATCGTGATGCAGGTCTGCGGCCGGCCGGGTGACTCCGGCGGGCCGGTGACGGTGAACAACATGCTGGTCGGCATGATCCACGGGGCGTTCACCGGTGCGTTGCCGGACTGCGTGATCAAGTACATCCCGCTGCACACCCCGGCGGTGGTGATGTCGATCAACGCGGTGCTGGCCGATCTCGCCGCCAAAGACCGGCCGGGCGCCGGCTTCGTCCCGATCGGCTAGGCCGGCGATCGCGAGCGCGGCGCAGCCGCGGGCAGCGGGACGCGCGTTGGGCAGGGCTACTTCGCCGCGCGGATCGCGTCGAACACGCCCGGATCCACCAGGGTCGAGGTGTCGCCCAGTTCCCGACCGTCGGCGACGTCGCGCAGCAGCCGGCGCATGATCTTCCCGCTGCGGGTCTTGGGCAGCTCGGGAACCAGGTGAACCTCCCGGGGCCGGGCGATCGGCGAGATCTCGACGGTGACCCGGGTGCGCAGCTCGTCGGCGAGCGTCTCACGTGAGGTGGCGTCGTTCTGGTGGCCGGCCGTCAGCACGACGAAGGCGCAGATGCGCTGGCCGGCCTGATCGTCGCTGGCGCCGACCACCGCCGCTTCGGCCACCGCCTGGTGGCCGACCAGCGCGGATTCGACCTCGGCGGTGGAGATCCGGTGGCCGGCCACGTTCATCACGTCGTCGATCCGGCCCAGCACCCAGATGTCGCCGTCGGCGTCGTAGCGGGCGCCGTCACCGGCGAAGTACCAGCCCTGTTCGGCGAAGCGCGACCAGTAGGTGTCGATGAACCGCTGCCGGTCCCCCCAGATTCCGCGGGCCATCGCCGGCCACGGCTGATCCATCACCAGATACCCGGCGACCGGCTCACCGGCGGCGGGGTCCGGCGCCAGCCGGTTGCCGTGGTCGTCGACGATGCGTACCGAGATTCCCGGCATCGGTGTCATCGCCGCACCGGGCTTGGTCGCGGCGACACCCGGCAGCGGAGAGATCATCGTCGCGCCGGTCTCGGTCTGCCACCAGGTGTCGACGACCGGGGTCGCGTCGGCGCCCATCACCCCCCGGTACCAGCGCCAGGCCTCCGGGTTGATCGGCTCGCCGACCGACCCCAGCAGCCGCAGACTGGACAGGTCATGGGCGTCCGGGACCTCCCGGCCCCACTTCATGAACATCCGGATCAGGGTTGGCGCGGTGTAATAGATTGTGGCGCGGTACTTCTCGATGATTTCGAAATGGCGGTGGTGATCCGGGAAGTCCGGTGCCCCCTCGTAGATGATCTCGGTGGCGCCGTTGGCCAGCGGCCCGTATACCGAGTAGGTGTGCCCGGTCACCCAGCCGATGTCGGCGGTGCACCAGAACACGTCGGTGTCCGGCTTGAGATCGAAGACGTAGTGGTGGGTGTAGGCGCACTGGACCAGGTAGCCGGCGCTGGTGTGCACGATCCCCTTCGGCTTACCGGTGGTTCCGGAGGTGTACAGCAGAAACAGCGGGTGCTCGGCGTCGAACGGCTGCGGGGTGTGCTGCGGCGCAGCCGGTTCGACGATGTCGTGCCACCACAGGTCGCGTCCGGCCGACCACGCGGTGTCGAGTCCGGTGCGGCGGACCACCAGCAGGTGCTCGACGCAGTCGGTGCCGGTCAGTGCCTCGTCGACCGCGGGTTTGAGCGGCATCGGCGCGCCGCGCCGGAACTGGCCATCGGCGGTGATCACCAGTTTCGCTGCGGTGTCGGCGATCCGGACCCGCAACGCGGTCGCCGAGAACCCGGCGAAGACCACGCTGTGCAGCACGCCCAGCCGCGCGCAGGCCAGCATCGCGACCACGGTCTCCGGGATCATCGGCAGGTAGATCACCACCCGGTCGCCGGCGACCAGGCCGAGCTCGGTCAGGGCGTTGGCGGCCCGGGAGACGTCGGCGAGCAGCTCCGCGTAGGTGATGGCGCGGCTGTCGCCGGCCGGCTCACCCTCCCAGTAGATGGCCACCCGATCGCCGTGTCCGGCGTCGACGTGCCGGTCCACGCAGTTGTAGGCCACATTGAGCCGGCCGTCGGCGAACCACCGGGCGAACGGGGCGTCCGAGTAGTCCAGCACCTCGGTGCAGGGGGTGACCCAGGTCAGCCGGCGGGCCTGCCCGGCCCAGAACGCCAACCGGTCCCGCTCGGCCTCGCGGTACAGCTCCACACCCGCGTTGGCCTGTGCGGCGAACGCAGCGGACGGCGGGTATGCCGACGGTGTGTCGGCAGCGGTTGTGGTCACCTGTGCCAGCCTCGATCCGGGTAGGAAAAACCTGACCTGAAGATACCGTCGACGTCATGGTGGCCGGCGTCAGGAGCCCGGCCGGTATCGTGGCTCGGCGTGACCGCTGACCCGCTGGCCCCGCTGCTGGAGCTGCCCGGCGTCGCCGACGCCAGCGAAGAGGCGCGCGAGTTGCTGGCCCGCGTGCACCGGCATCGGGTCAACCTGCGCGGCTGGCCGATGACGGCCGCCGAGGCGTCGTTGCGGTCGGCCCGGGCCTCCTCGGTGCTGGACGGTGGCCCTGCCCAGCTGGATGACGACTCGGCGACCGAGGACCCGGTGTTCGCCGGCGCGCTTCGGGTGGCGCAGGCCATGGAGGGCGGGGAGAGCCCGCTGGTCGGGGTCTGGCAGCGGGCGCCGCTGCAGGCGCTGGCAAGGCTGCATGTGCTGGCCGCCGCGGACCAGGTCGGTGAGGACGACCTGGGCCGGCCGCGCGGCGACCGGGAGACCGGCCGGCGCCTGGAGATGCTGGCCGAGCTGGCGACCGGCGGGACGCGGGTGCCACCGCCGGTGTTCGCCGCGGTGGTGCACGGCGAATTGCTGACGCTGGCCCCGTTCGCCTCCGCGGACGGGGTGGTGGCGCGTGCAGTCTCCCGACTGGTGACCATCTCCACCGGCCTGGACCCGCACGGTCTGGGTGTGCCCGAGGTGATCTGGATGCGCAAGGCCGGTGAGTACCGCTCCGCGGCAGCGAGTTTTGCCGCCGGAACACCGGATGGGGTGGCCGATTGGTTGTTGCTGTGTTGCCGGGCGCTGCGCGCCGGAGCCCAGGAAGCGCTGTCGATCGCGGAGACCGGCGGCCGGAGTGCCCGGCACTGAAACCGGGCCGACACGGCAAAGCGGGCGACGTTCCGTAGGTCTCGGCTCGCCGCCCGCTAGCATGGGTTTCCGGTTACCATGCGTGCGACATGGGCTGCGTGGGTGGCCTCGGCGATGCTGCGGTCAACTCTGATTCCGACGCCACCCAAAGCGTCCGTGGAACCGTTCGTTGTCCGCAACTACGCAGGCCCGCAACGCTTCTGCCATCTTCGCGGCTGTGGCTCCGCGTGGGTACCGGGATCCATGCTGGGAAGCCTGACTCGGGAGATCGGTCCTTCTCTTCCGGATCGACCTTGGCCTAACCGGCTTCCGTACCCTCATTTCTACTACGTGAGCCAGGACACAGCAAGGGGCAATTCCTGACCCGGCGTTCGTGGCTCGGCTCGGCGACCGAGACCGGCATACGGCTGCCCGACCTGGTTCGCCCATGCCCTTGGCGACCAGTCGTGCAGTTTGCTGGGTGAGGGCTTGTCCGGCGGGCTCGGCACGGTGATCCCCGAGCGGCCGCCGGTTCACGGCCGCCGCCGGGACGGCGCCGACACGGCCCGCGTGTCGGCCAACCGCCGGTGTGTTTTCCGGCACCGTCGTCCGGGCCGGGTGATCGCGCCGACACCCGTCGACGCGCCGGCCAGCCGGCAGCGTCGCCGAGGGCGATAAAACCGCGCAGGTCACGCCGTGTCGTCGGCGATTTCGTCCCGGGTATCGCCGACGTGCGTCGATCGCCGGCGATACTTGCGCCGGGCCCACCTGACATGTGTATAGTAAGCATCACTCGGCTTACGCCGGGCGTGTATCGGCCCGACCCCCCGGGGTTGATGCACGACGACCCTCGCCTCATCCCCCCCCTGGCGAGGGTCGTCCCTTTTCCGGGGGAGGATTCGCCGTTCGGCGGGCGGTATATCGGAACACGTTACAGAGATCGTTCTCCGCCGTCGAATCGCCCCTCGTCCACAGTCGGGCGCGCTGTCCACAATCGCCCGGCGGCGGCTGGCGGCCGCGCCGCCGGGGCACGCAGGCTATCGGCGTGAGCGCAGCTGCCGGCCTGCTGGCCATCGTGAGCCGGGCCGCCGTGCGCGAGGAGGTGGACCGGATCGGCGCCGCGGTCGGTATCCGGGTGATCCACGTCGCCGACCCCACCGCGGTGACCCGGCGAAGCTGGCTCGCGGCGGTGGCGGTGGTGCTCGACGAGGGCGCCGCCGTCGGCTGCACGAGACAGACGCTGCCGCGCCGCGCGGATGTGATCGTGCTCAGCGATGCCGAACCGACCGCCGGCACCTGGCGGGCAGCGGTCCTGCTGGGCGCGCAGCGGGTGCTCACTCTGCCGGGTGACGGGGACGCACTGGTTCGGGCGCTCGCCGACGCGAGCGAGGTGATCCGTGACGGCGCTCGTCCCCGGGGCGACGTGGTTGCCGTCGTCGGGGGGCGCGGCGGAGCCGGAGCATCGCTGTTCGCCGCCGCGCTGGCCCAGACCGCCGCCGCCGCGCTGCTGGTCGACCTCGATTCGTGGGGCGGCGGAATCGATCTGTTGGTCGGCAGTGAAAACGCCCCGGGCCTGCGCTGGCCCGACCTGGCGTTGCGCGGCGGCCGGCTCACCTGGGCGGCGGTGCGGGAGGCGTTGCCCAGGCACCCGGCTCAAGCCGGTGTCACCGTGCTCTCCGCCGCCCGGCACGGATACCAGCCGGACAGTGCCGCGGTCGGCGCGGTGGTGGACGTGGGTCGGCGCGGTGGTGCGGTGGTCGTCTGCGACCTGTCCAGAGACATCAGCGACGCCAACGAAACCGCTTTGGACGCAGCTGATCTGGTCGTACTGGTCAGCCCCTGCGACGTCCGGTCGTGTGCGGCCAGCGCCGCGTTCGCGCCGCGACTGCGGGCGGTCAATCCCAGCGTCGGTCTGGTGGTGCGCGGGCCGTCGCCGGGTGGGCTGCGCGCCGGTGAGGTCGCCGACGTGGCCGGGCTGCCGCTGCTGGCCACCATGCGCGCCGAGCCGCGGTTGGCGGAACGGTTGGAACGCGGCGGCCTGCGCTTGTCGCCTCGATCATCGTTGGCGGTGGCCGCCCGGCGGATACTGGGTGTGTTGCCATCCCGGCGCCGGGCGTCGGTGACGCAGGTGGCCGCCGAATGACCGATTCGTTGATCGAGCGGGTCCGCGAACGACTGGCCGCCGAATCGGCGGAGCTGCGGCCGCACGTGGTGGCGGCGGCGATCCGCGCCGAATCCGGCGGCGTGCTCGGCGATACCGAAGTGCTGACCAACCTTCGGCTGCTGCACACCGAGCTGACCGGTGCCGGTGTGCTGGAACCACTGCTCTGCGCCGACGGCACCACCGACGTGCTGGTGACCGGGCCCGACGCGGTCTGGGTCGACGACGGGTCCGGCCTGCGGCTCAGCTCCGTTCGGTTCGCCGACGAGGCAGCGGTGCGCCGACTGGCCCAGCGGCTGGCCCTGGCCGCCGGCTGCCGCCTCGACGACGCGCAGCCGTGGGCGGACGGACAACTGACCGGGGTCGGCACCGGTGAGTTCTGCGTGCGGCTGCACGCGATTCTGCCGCCGATCGCCGCCGGTGGGACCTGCCTGTCGCTGCGGGTACTTCGTCCGGCCACCCAGGACATCGCGGCGTTGGCCGCCGCCGGGTCGATCGCCCCGCAGGCCGCCACCCTGCTGGTCGACATCGTCGAGGCTCGGCTGGCTTTCCTGGTCTCCGGTGGCACCGGCGCGGGGAAGACGACGTTGCTGGCGGCCCTGCTCGGCGCGGTCTCCGCCGACGAACGCATCGTCTGTGTGGAGGATGCGCCGGAGTTGCAGCCACCGCATCCGCACCTGGTCAAGCTGGTGGCACGCCGGGCGAACGTCGAGGGTGCCGGCGAGGTGACGCTGCGTCAGCTGGTCCGGCAGGCGCTGCGGATGCGGCCGGATCGGCTGGTGGTCGGCGAGGTCAGGGGTGCGGAGGTGGTTGACCTGCTCGCCGCGCTGAACACCGGCCACGACGGTGGCGCAGGCACCGTGCACGCCAACAGCCCCGCCGAGGTGCCGGCCCGGCTCGAGGCGCTGGCCGCGCTCGGCGGCCTGGACCGTCCGGCCCTGCACGGCCAGCTGGCCGCGGCGGTTCAGGTGCTGTTGCACATGCAACGGGGCCACGCCGGCGGTCGGCGACTCACCGAGATCGCCATGCTGTGCCGCACCGACGCCGGCTTCCTGCATCCGGTGGGTGTCTGGCAGGTGGACCGCGGCATGGCCGACGGGGCGGCGGCGTTCCGGCGTCTGCTCGACAGCCGGGCGGCGCGGTGAACGGGTCGGCGCTGGCGGCGTTGGCGCTGGCGGCGGCGCTGACGGTGTGCTCGCCTCGGCACCGGCTCCGCTCCGGGCGATCGTCGGGCCGGAGATTCCGGATTCGGCTCGCCCGGTTCGCCCTGGCCGGATGCGCCCTGGGGTGCGCGGTGGC
>NZ_JBYCLB010000198.1:0-5300 GCF_057473705.1 Mycobacterium sp. TH-M15
GCCGCCGGTGCTGTCGATCCGCAACGGCCGGCGCGCGGTGGTCATCACCGGCACCCCCGAGCAGCTGTCCCGGTTCGAGCTGTACTGCGAGCAGATCGCCGAGAAGGAAGCCGCCGAACGCAAGAATAAGGTGCGCGGCGGGGCGGTGTTCGCGCCGGTCTTCGAGCCGGTGCAGGTGGAGGTGGGCTTCCATTCGCCGCGGCTGGCCGACGGGGTCGACCTGGTCGGCCGGTGGGCGGCCCAGGTGGGCCTGGACGCCGCGCTGGCCCGGGTGATGACCGAGGCCATCCTGGTGCGTCAGGTCGACTGGGTCGACGAGGTCACCACGCTGCACACCGCCGGAGCCCGGTGGATTCTGGACCTGGGCCCGGGCGACATCCTGACCCGGCTCACCTCGCCGGTGGTCCGCGGACTGGGGATGGGTGTGGTGCCGGTGGCCACCCGCGGCGGCCAGCGCAACCTGTTCACCGTCGGGGCGGTGCCGGAGGTGGCCCGCCCCTGGTCGCACTACGCGCCGGCGCTGGCGCAGCTGCCGGACGGCCGGGTCAAGCTCGACACCAAGTTCACCCGGCTGACCGGGCGCTCGCCGATCCTGCTGGCCGGCATGACCCCGACCACGGTGGACGCCAAGATCGTCGCCGCGGCCGCCAACGCCGGGCACTGGGCCGAGCTGGCCGGCGGGGGACAGGTCACCGAAGAGATCTTCGAGAACCGGATCGCCGAACTGACCGGGTTGCTGGAGCCGGGCCGTACCGTCGAGTTCAACGCGCTCTTCCTCGACCCGTATTTGTGGAAGCTGCAGGTGGGCGGGAAACGGTTGGTACAGAAGGCTCGTCAGTCCGGGGCGCCCATCGACGGCCTGGTGATCAGCGCCGGCGTCCCGGACCTGGAGGAGGCCGTCGAGCTGATCGGCGAGCTGAACGACGCCGGCATCGGCCATGTGGTGTTCAAGCCCGGCACCGTCGAGCAGATCCGGTCGGTCATCCGGATCGCCGCCGAGGTGCCCACCAGGCAGGTGATCGTCCACGTCGAGGGTGGGCGCGCCGGCGGGCACCACTCCTGGGAAGACCTCGACGACCTGCTGCTGACCACCTACTCCGAGCTGCGTTCGCAGCCGAACATCACCATCTGCGTCGGCGGTGGCATCGGCACCCCGGAGCGGGCCGCCGAGTACCTGACCGGCGTGTGGGCCGAGTCGTACGGCTTCCCATCGATGCCGGTCGACGGGATCCTGGTCGGCACCGCGGCGATGGCCGCCCGTGAGGCCACCACCTCGCCGTCGGTGAAGCGGATGCTGGTCGAGACCCAGGGCACCGACCAGTGGATCGGCGCTGGCAAAGCCCGGGGCGGCATGGCGTCCAGCCGCAGCCAGCTCGGTGCCGACATCCACGAGATCGACAACACCGCATCGCGCTGCGGCCGGCTGCTCGACGAGGTCGCCGGGGACGGCGACGCCGTCGCCGACCGGCGCGACGAGATCATCGCGGCCCTGGCCAACACCGCCAAGCCGTACTTCGGCGACGTGGCGGCGATGACCTACGCCGCCTGGCTGCGCCGCTACGTCGAGCTGGCAATCGGCGCCGGCGACTCGACGGCTATGTACCCAGCCACCGCCTCCTCGACCACCCCGTGGCTGGCCGAGACCTGGCGGGTCCGGTTCGGCGAGATGCTGCAGCGGGCCGAGGCCCGGCTGCACCCGGCCGACTCGGGCCCGATCGAGACGCTGTTCGCCGATCCGGCGCTGCTGGAGCGCCCGGCCGACGCCATCGCCGCCTTGCTGGCCCGCTACCCCGACGCCGAGACCGTGCAGCTGCACCCGGCCGACCCGCCGTTCTTCGTGCAGCTGTGCAAAACGCCGGGCAAGCCGGTGAACTTCGTCCCGGTCGTCGACAAGGACGTGCGCCGCTGGTGGCGCAGTGACTCGCTGTGGCAGGCCCACGACGCCCGGTACGACGCCGACCAGGTCTGCATCATCCCGGGTACCGCCGCGGTCGCCGGGATCACCCGCGCCGACGAACCGGTCGGCGAGCTGCTGGACCGGTTCGAGCAGGCCGCGGTCGACCGGGTGCTGGCGGCCTACCGGGAAAGAGGAGTCGAACCCGCACCGGTGACGGTGCGCCGCCGGGGTGGCACCGACGTCACCGGGGCGCTGGGCGTCATGCTCGACGCCCCCGATGTGCTGTGGGCCGGTCGCCTGGCGACCAACCCGGTGCACCGGCTCGGCGCGCCCGGCGAGTGGCAGGTGCACGAGAACCGGACCGCGACCCATCCCTCGACCGGTGCCCGCCTGGAGGTGGTCGCCGACGATCGGGTGACGCTGAGCGTGCCGCTGTCGGGCACCTGGATCGAGATCCGCTTCGCGCTGCCGGCCACGGTCGTCGACGGCGGTGCGCCGGTGGTGGCCGTCGACGACGCCGCCGCGGCGATGCGCGCGGTGCTGGCCATCGCCGCCGGGGTGGACGGTCCGGACGCGCTGCCGCCGGTGCGGGACGACACGGCGGCGGTGACCGTGGACTGGAACCCCGAGCAGGTCGCCGACCACACCGGGGTCACCGCCACCTTCGGCGCCCCGCTGGCGCCCGGGCTGTCCACGGTGCCCGACGCCCTGGTGGGCCGCTGCTGGCCGGCGGTGTTCGCGGCGATCGGCTCGGCCGCGACCGAATCCGGATTCCCGGTGGTGGAGGGCCTGCTCTCGCTGGTCCACCTGGACCACGCCACGCACCTGTTGCACCCACTGCCCGCCGAGCCGGCCCAATTGTCGGTCACCGCAACGGCTTCGCCGGCCACCGACACCGAGGTGGGCCGGGTCGTCCCGGTCTCGGTGACGGTGACCGCGGCTGACGGCACGGTGCTGGCCAGGTGCGCGGAGCGTTTCGCGATCCGCGGGCGCACCGGACCCGCCGAGCTCACCGACCCGGCCCGGGCCGGTGGCGCGGTCTCCGACAACGCCACCGACACCCCGCGTCGCCGCCGCCGCGACGTCACCCTGACCGCGCCGGTGGACATGCGGCCGTTCGCGGTGGTCTCCGGTGACCACAACCCGATCCACACCGACCGGGCCGCGGCCCTGCTGGCCGGCCTGGAATCGCCGATCGTGCACGGCATGTGGCTGTCCGCGGCCGCCCAGCACGTGGTGACCGCCACCGACGGCCAGGCCCGGCCGCCGGCCCGGCTGGTGGGCTGGACGGCACGGTTCCTGGGCATGGTCCGTCCGGCAGACGACGTCGACTTCCGCGTCGATCGGGTCGGAATCGACCTCGGCGCAGAGGTTTTGGAGGTGTCGGCCCGGATCGGCTCGGATCTGGTGATGTCGGCGACCGCGCGGTTGACCGCACCCAAAACCGTCTACGCGTTCCCGGGACAGGGCATTCAGCACAAGGGTATGGGCATGGACGTCCGCGCCCGCTCCAAGGCGGCCCGCAAGGTGTGGGACGACGCGGACGCGTTCACCCGCGACACGCTGGGTTTCTCGGTGCTGCACGTGGTGCGGGACAACCCGACCAGCCTGACCGCGTCCGGCGTGCATTACCACCACCCCGACGGCGTGCTGTACCTGACCCAGTTCACCCAGGTGGCGATGGCGACCGTCGCGGCCGCCCAGGTCGCCGAGATGCGCGAGCAGGGTGCCTTCGTCGAGGGCGCCATCACCTGCGGCCACTCGGTCGGCGAATACACCGCGCTGGCCTGTGTCAGCGGGGTCTTCGAACTGGAGGCGTTGCTGGAGGCGGTGTTCCAGCGCGGCTCGAACATGCACGACATCGTGCCGCGCGACGAGCGGGGCCGGTCAAACTACCGGCTGGCCGCGATCCGGCCGTCGCAGATCGACCTCGACGACGCCGACGTCACCGCGTTCGTCGACGAGATCGCCGAACGCACCGGTGAATTCCTGGAGATCGTCAACTTCAACCTGCGTGGCTCGCAGTACGCGATCGCCGGCACGGTGCGCGCACTGGAAGAGCTCGAAGCCGAGGTGGAGCGGCGCCGCGAGCTGACCGGCGGCCGTCGTTCGTTCATCTACGTTCCCGGCATCGACGTGCCGTTCCACTCGCGGGTGCTGCGGGTCGGGGTGGACGACTTCCGCCGGTCGCTGCAGCGGGTGATGCCGCACGCCAAGGACCCCAACCTGATCATCGGCCGCTACATCCCGAACCTGGTGCCGCGGCCGTTCTCGCTGGACCGCGCGTTCATCCAGGAGATCCGCGACCTGGTGCCGGCCGAGCCGCTCGACGAGATCCTCGCCGACTACGACACCTGGCGCAGCGAGCGGCCGGCCGAGCTGTGCCGCACGGTGGTCATCGAGCTGCTGGCCTGGCAGTTCGCCAGCCCGGTGCGCTGGATCGAGACCCAGGATCTGCTGTTCACCGAGGAAGCCGCCGGCGGCCTCGGGGTGGAGCGGTTCGTCGAGATCGGGGTGAAGTCCGCGCCGACGGTCGCGGGGCTGGCCAGCAACACGCTCAAACTGCCCGAATACGCCCACAGCACAGTCGAGGTGCTCAACTCCGAGCGGGACGCGGCGGTGCTGTTCGCCACCGACACCGACCCGGAGCCGGAGGACGAAGAAGAGGACGAGGACTCCGGTGATTCCGGCGCCTCGGCGCCGGAACGGAGCGCTCCGCCCGATGTCGCTCCGGCCGTCGCGGCGGTCCCCGCCGCTCCAGCCGGAGCTCCGTCAGTGGCTCCAGCCGACCTGACCTTCGACGCCGCCGACGCCACGTGCGCGCTGATCGCGCTCTCCACCAAGATGCGCATCGACCAGATCGAGGCGTTGGACTCGATCGAGTCCATCACCGACGGGGCGTCGTCCCGGCGCAACCAGCTGCTGGTCGACCTCGGCTCGGAGCTGAACCTGGGCGCCATCGACGGCGCCGCCGAAGCCGACCTGGCCGGGCTGCGCGCCCAGGTGACCAAGCTGGCCCGCACCTACAAGCCGTTCGGCCCGGTGCTCTCCGACGCGATCAACGACCAGCTGCGCACCATCCTCGGGCCGTCCGGCAAGCGGCCGGCCGCCATCGGCGAGCGGGTGAAGAAGACCTGGGAGCTCGGCGACGGATGGGTCAAGCACGTCACCGTCGAGGTCGCGCTGGGCACCCGGGAGGGCACCAGCGTCCGCGGTGACGCCCTGGGCGGCCTGCACGACGGAGCGCTGGTCGACGCCGCCGCCGTGGACAAGGTGATCGACGCCGCGGTCGCCGCGGTCGCCGCCCGGCACCGGGTGGCGGTGAGCCTGCCGTCGGCCGGTGGTGGCGGCGGAGCCACCGTCGACGCGGCCGCGCTGGGCGAGTTCACCGAGCAGATCACCG
>NZ_JBYCLB010000199.1:0-4659 GCF_057473705.1 Mycobacterium sp. TH-M15
CCACCGTCGCGACCGCGGCCGCTTCCCTGAGCACCGCCCGGCCGAGGCTCGTCGTCGCGAGCCGACCGGACCGGGTGAACAGCAGCTGACGTTCGGCTCGCATCAACTCGGAGCGATCCTGGGCGTACTCGGCGACGAAGACGGTGAGCACCGCCGAACACAGCGCGACGACACCCACCCGAACCCCCAGGTCCACGCTCAGGCCCGAACCGCGCAGCACCGTGGCCGACGCCAGGATCAGCGCGTTGAGGATTCCATCCGACACGCCCAGGGCGGTCGCGAACAGCAGCCGTCTGCGCGGGCGCAACCGCATCACCCGACGCGGCCGCCAGGTGATCACCGGACTCGTGGTACGCGCTCGACGATCCGGGCGCCGACGACGATCTCGTCGACACTGTGCACCGCCGCGCCGGTATTCTCGATCGCCCGCATCAGCTGTGGCGCGGCCACATTCTCTCCCTCGACGGTGATCTCGAGACCGACGGTTTCGAGATCGATCTCCGAGACGGTGATATTGACCGCCTCGACACCGGGAACTTCGTCGATCGCCTCGGCCAGCTCCAGCAGGTCCGGCCTGGAAAGAGCTTTGTCGACGTCTAACTGCATGCGTCGGATGTTCACGACGTCTCCTTCGGTGAGGTACCCACTTCGATCGCCTTTCACCTCGACTTCTGCGGCTTCGAGATCGCTGGAACGGTCACGACGGGTAGTTAGCCAGATGTGTTCCGCCACGGCGATGCTCGCCGTCCACACCGACCAGGGCGGGCACCACCTCGCTGGTCACCAGACCGTGCTCTGCGGTGAGTTCGTCGATCACCGCGAACGATTCGGCGATGTTCTGCGGGGTGTCGGCGACGATGGTCACCACCGGCACCCGCCGGGTGAGCCGGAACAGTCGGTCGCCGTGCGGCGGGTGCCGTCCGTGAAAGCCCCGCACCGCCCGCAGCACCGTTGCGCCACTGAGTGAGCTATGGTCCAGGAGACGGTGAACCAAGGCACGGTGAACCGGGACGCCGCCGTACAAGTCCGCCTCCGAGGTGTAGATCATCAACTTCTGCCAGAGCGCCATGTGGTGTTCATCGGCTCCCGGCACCAGGTGCGGCCGCTGCAACAGCTCGCCGTCCCGCTTGCACACCCGGATCCGTTCGACGGTGATCAACGGCCGACGCAGCAGGCCACGCAGTTCGGGCAGCGCCTCGTTCACTCGCGCACTGTCTCCGACCGCGATGAGCATCACCGGAACGTCTGCGTTACCACCGAAGAACCGGGCCCGGCTCCGATCCCCGTGGCTGGTGCCGTCCACTCCCAGAAACGCCGACGCGCCATGGAATCCCCATTCGTACAACAGATCGCATAGCGCCACGTAGCCCGGGACGCCGTTGATCCGTTCCTTGCGCCCCAGGTAGATGGTCAGCTTGCTCAGCTCGCCGGGCGAGGCGGCGACCGGGTCGGCGTCAATCTCGCCGTTCTCGCCGCGGAACAGCCGAGCCCGTTCCAGGGTGACCAGCGCCCGCTTGCGGATGGCGCGCAGCGGGTCGAACAGGTCCTCGATCGCCGCTTTGGTGTCGACCGCGACGACCGCGACCGGCGGATCCTCGGAGAGGGTGAGCGATCGGTCGGTGCGCAGGTGGCGGTGCGCTCCGAAGCCGGCGATGCCGCGCAGCACGACGCTCGACGCGATGCCGCGGCGGCCGAACAGGTCGAGCATCACGTCGGAGAGGAAACCACCGTCGGTGCGTTGCCGCTCGTCGAAATACGCGGTGAGCTTCAAAGATTCCTGGTTCATCAACGCTCCGCCCATGTTCGCGCACACGGGTACGCTGTTGGCCGCAGCGCGTTTCGGCCGTGCCACACCGAGGAGGACCGCTGGTGACCGTATGTTTCTCGTCGATCTCGGCGATCGAAATCCTCGATTCGCGCGGACGCCCCACCCTGTCGGTGACGGCCGTGCTGGACGGCGGCGCACGGGTCGACGCGGGCGTCCCGTCTGGGGCGTCGACCGGCAGCCGGGAGGCCGTCGAACTTCGTGACCATGACGAGAAACGGTACGCTGGTCTCGGCGTGCGCGAGGCGGTCGCGCACGTCAACGGGGCGATCGCCGACGCGCTGGTGGGTCGATCCTTCACCACCCTGGAACAGCTCGACGACACGCTGCGAGGGCTGGACGGCACCGCCGACAAGTCCCGGCTGGGCGCCAATGCGATCGTCGGCGTGTCGATGGCCGCGGCCCGGGCGTTCGCCGTCGTGGCGGGAGAGCCGCTGTGGCGGTGGCTCACCCCCGACGGGGCGACGCCCAGGCTGGCGGTGCCGCACTTCAACGTCGTCAACGGCGGCGTACACGCCCCCAACGACCTCGACTTCCAGGAGTTCATGCTGGCCCCGCTCGGCGCGCCGTCGCTGCCGGAGGCGGTCCGCGCGGGCGCCGAGGTGTACCGGGCGCTGCGCTCGCTGCTCGCGGACCGCCGCTTCTCCACCGGCCTGGGCGACGAGGGCGGTTTCGCGCCGGAGATAGCCAGCCCGGAAGAAGTTCTGACGCTGCTCACCGAGGCGATCGGTGCCGCGGGGTACCGGGCCGGCCGCGACGGGGTGGCGATCGCCCTGGACCCGGCCGCCAGCGAGTTCCATCGCGACGGCCGTTACCGGATCGGCGGCGAATCGTTGTCCAGTGACGAGTTGGTCACCCGCTACGTCGACATCGTGCAGCGGTTTCCGGTGTGGAGCCTCGAGGACGGGATGGGCGAGCACGACAAGCCGGGCTGGCAGCAACTGACGGCGACGCTCGGCGACCGGATGCAGTTGGTCGGGGACGACAACTTCGTGACCAACCCGCAGATCATCGCCGACGCGGTGCGTGACGGGATCGGCAACGCGGCGTTGATCAAGGTCAACCAGATCGGAACCGTCTCGGAAACCCTTGACGCACTGGCGGTGTGCCGACGATCCGGCTATGCGGCGATGATCTCGCATCGTTCCGGCGAGACCAGCGACGCGTTCATCGCCGACCTGGCGGTTGGGTCCGGGTGCGGGCAGATCAAGTCCGGCGCCCCGGCTCGCGGCGAACGGGTGGCCAAATACAACCGGCTGCTCGAGATCGCCACGGACACACCAGCCCTGCCGTTCGGGTCGGCTGTCTGAAATATTTCGCATCGTCGACTCACCCCGCCGCCGGCCGGATCATCTGCCCTGGGCCGTCGCAGAACCGAGCGTCATCGTCGGCCCGCCACAGATCCCCCAGGTATCGAGCGTATCCCCCACCGCGCATGTGTGGGAGGAACGCGGCGATCGGCGGATGCAACGGAATCGTCTCCAGCTGCCGCCAATCCACCCACGTCGGCTGCCGGCCGGGTTCACCGGCGGGCGTGAAAGCGACGTTGAATTCGTCGGCGACGAACACCAATTCGACGATGCGGTGGCCCTTGATCGCATCGTTGACCTCCAGGACAAGGGCGCACCTGCTCGGGTAGACGTCCAGGCCGGTCTCTTCGAGGGTCTCTCGGCGGGCACACGAGGCGATGCCCTCGTTCAGATGGGGACGACCACCGGGAAGCACCCAGTCGCCGCGGTCCGGGCGCCGAACCAGCAGCACCCCGTCGGGCCGGATCACCGCGACCGAGCACCGGAGCTCGACCGGTGAGTCGGGAACGGACGGTGGAACGGACACAGCCATCTGCGACTCCTTTGTTCGCAGAGGCCATCATCCTGACGGTGGTTCGGAAGCGAACTTCCCGGCGAGCCTCATCGCCGATGGACCCCCAGAATACCTAATCCGCGCTGCGGCGGGAAAGGGTCGTCGTCGGGCGCCGTCGGGCGGTACCGTCGGTCGAGATGCCGAGGAGACCGATGACCGAAGCGACGACCCGGGTCTACCTGGCCCGGCACGGACGGACCGCCCTGAACGCCGAAGGCCGGCTGCGTGGACTCAGCGACCCGCCGCTGGACGAGGTCGGCGCCGCCGAGGTGGCCCGGCTGGCCGCGGTGCTGGCCGTCAGGCACCCCACGGTCGTGGTCTCCAGCCCGCTGCAACGGGCGGTGGCCACCGCGCAGGCGATCGGCACGGCCGCCGGGGTGCCGCTCCGGGTGGACATCCGGTTGAACGATCGCGACTACGGTCCGCAGACCGGGCTGCGCCGCGCCGACGTCGAACAGCGGTACGGCAGCGTCGATGCCGCGCCGGGGGTGGAGCCGATCGCCGCGGTGGCCGAGCGCGCCCGGCGGGCCTTCGACGAGCTGGTCGACGAGCTCGCACCCGGCCCGGTGGTGCTGGTCTCGCACGACGCGTTCAACGGCGCTCTGCTGGCGCAGCTCGACCCGGCGCTGGGCCACGTCCGGCAGCGCACCGCCTGCTGGAACCAGCTCAGCCTGGTCGACGGCGCCTGGCGGGTGGACGCCTACGACCGCGTTGGCGACTGACGGCGGCCGAAAACACGCCGCTGGACGGTTTCTCGGGAAACTCTTGCGGCATCCCGGACGTCGTGTAGCATTGCGCGAGGCGATGGAGCTCGCCTTTAACCGCCGTCCGCGGCTGATGGCTTCTACCGGTGAACGACTCACGGTAGGAGGCGGCACGCAGTGGCGCGCGAAAACAGCTCTCTCCTCGCACGTCGGCACGTCGACGCATTCCGTTGCCGCCGTTGCGATCGCTGCGGTCAATCTCCTTGC
>NZ_JBYCLB010000200.1:0-3979 GCF_057473705.1 Mycobacterium sp. TH-M15
CCTTCGGGTGTTCGAACAGACGCAGGTTGTCCTTGTTGATACCGAGGCCGGTGTACCAGTCAAGGCGGTAGTCGATCCAGTACTGATGCCACTGCTCGTCCTCGCCCGGCTTGACGAAGAATTCCATCTCCATCTGCTCGAACTCGCGGGTGCGGAAGATGAAGTTGCCCGGGGTGATCTCGTTTCGGAAGCTCTTGCCGGTCTGGGCGATCCCGAACGGCGGCTTGCGACGCGCGGTGGTGACCACGTTGGCGAAGTTGACGAAGATGCCCTGGGCGGTCTCCGGCCGCAGGTAGTGCAGCCCGTCCTCGCTCTCGATCGGTCCGAGGTGGGTCTTGAGCATCATGTTGAACTCGCGCGGCTCGGTCCACTGACCCTTGGTGCCGCAGTCCGGGCAGACGATCTCGCTCATCGGCACGGTGTCCGGGTCGACGGCGTCCCCCTCCTTGCCGCCCTTCTTCGCGACCTTCTCCGCGTAGGCCTCCTGCATGTGGTCCTGCCGGTGCCGCTTGTGGCAGCTCAGGCACTCCACCAGCGGGTCGTGGAAGACCTCGACGTGCCCGGAGGCCACCCACACCTCGCGCGGCAGGATGATCGAGGAGTCCAGGCCGACCACGTCGTCGCGGGAGGTGACCACCGACCGCCACCACTGGCGCTTGATGTTCTCCTTGAACTCCACCCCCAGCGGGCCGTAGTCCCAGGCGGACTTGGTGCCGCCGTAGATCTCACCGGACGGGTAGACCAGGCCGCGGCGCTTGGCCAGGTTGACGACGGTGTCGATGACGGACGCCACGGCTGGTGCGCTCCTTAACCTCGGGGATGAACTCTGCGGATGCTCTTCTGCAGAGCAACAGACATCGTAGGCGACCACCCCGGATTCTTTGACATGCATCCATGCGCATGCGAAAGTGGAAGTCGACTGAAAACGGTTTCCAATTTCGGAGGTGGTGGCATGTCCCCCGCGCCGTCCGGCGCCGTCGCCGACGATCACCGACACGGCGCCCCGTCGGCGCTGCCGCCTCGGGAGCTGCTGGACGCGGCCGGTGAGCTGCTGCGGGCGCTGGCCGCGCCGGTGCGGATCGCGATCGTGCTGCAGCTGCAGGAGTCGCAGCGCTGCGTACACCAACTGGTCGACGCCCTGGACGTGCCGCAGCCGCTGGTCAGCCAGCACCTGAAGATCCTCAAGGCGGCCGGGGTGGTCGCCTCGGAGCGCTCCGGCCGGGAGGTGCTCTACCGGCTGTCCGACCATCATCTGGCGCACATCGTCGTCGACGCGGTCGCGCACGCCGGAGAGGAGCGCTGATGACCACTCCCGGGGTGCGGTCCACCCGGCAGCGGGCGGCGATCTCGGCGCTGCTGGAGACCATCGACGACTTCCGCTCCGCCCAGGAGATCCACGACGTGCTGCGCCGGCGCGGCGAGAACATCGGCCTGACCACGGTGTATCGCACCCTGCAGGCGATGGCGGCGGCCGGGCTGGTGGACACGCTGCGCGCCGACACCGGCGAGTCGGTGTACCGGCGCTGCTCGGAGGCGCACCACCACCACCTGGTCTGCCGGGGTTGCGGCGCCACCGTCGAGGTGGAAGACCCCGAGGTGGAGGAGTGGGCGGCGCGGGTGGCCGCCGAGCACGGATACACCGAGGTCGGCCACACCATCGAGATCTTCGGCACCTGCGCGGCGTGCCGGGGATAGACGCCGGTGTTCTGGCGAAGCAGACGAACGCGGCCCGTCAGGGGCCCTCCGTTGGCGCCGCTGGCCGAGGCCCCGGTCAACCGAACCGAGACCTACACCCAGCGTCGCGAACTGGGCTTGACCACCGACCCGCTCAGCCGGTCAGCGTCCGGCGCAGCTCCGCCCCGGCGTCCAGCACCAGCAGCACCAGGGTGCGCAACGCGTCGTCGGCCAGGCCGGCGCCGGGAAAGTTGTACCGCAGCAGCACGTCGGCGGTCTTGCCGGAGCCACGCTTGCCGGAGCCGCGCTTGCCGGCCGGGGTAGCCTCGGCCGGCTTCTCCACCAGGGTCAGCGAACCGAGCAGCGTGCCGCCGCCCGCCCCGATCACCCGGTCGCGCAGCGTGCGGGTCGCCGGCAGGTCCCAGGCCAGGATCTGGGTGAGCGACACCAGGTCCAGCCCGTCGGCGATGGTGACCACCCGCAGCGACGCCAGCGTGTCGTCGTAGCGGACGGTCAGCGCGCCGTCGGCCTCCTCGGTGACCGCCGGCACGTCGCCCAGGGCGGCCAGCAGCCGCGCGGCCAGCGGGGACATCAGGCGGTCCCGAACCGGCGCTGACGCTGCGCGTACTCGGCGCAGGCCACCCAGAGGTCCCGCCGGTCGTAGTCCGGCCAGAGCTTCTCCTGGAAGATGTACTCGGCGTAGGCGGCCTGCCAGAGCATGAAGTTGGACGAGCGCTGCTCGCCGGAGGTCCGGATCAGCAGGTCCACGTCCGGCATGTCCGGGCGGTGCAGGTGCCGGGCGATCGTCGCCTCGCTGATCCGGTCCGGGTTCAGCCGGCCGGCGACGGCTTCCCGGGCGATCGCCTTGGCCGCCTCGGCGATCTCGGTGCGCCCGCCGTAGTTGACGCAGTAGTTGATGGTGATGACGTCGTTGTGCACGGTCATGTTCTCGGCGATCTCGAATTCCTTGATCACGCTGCGCCACATCCGCGGCCGCGATCCCACCCAGCGCATCCGCACCCCCATCGCGTCGAGGTTCTCCCGCCGGCGGCGCACCACCTCGCGGTTGAACCCCATCAGGAACCGGACCTCCTCGGAGGAGCGTTTCCAGTTCTCGGTGGAGAACGCGTACACCGTCAGCCACTTGATGCCCAGCTCGATGGCGCCGCAGGTGATGTCGATCAGCACCGCCTCACCCATCTTGTGGCCCTCGGTGCGGTGCAGGCCGCGCTGGGCCGCCCAGCGGCCGTTGCCGTCCATCACCACCGCGACGTGGTTGGGCAGCTGCCCGGCCGGGATCGCCGGGGCGGCCGCCGTGGAGGTGTGCTGCGGCGGCCGACGCGGCCCGCCACCGGCCACCGGCGGCAGCTGCGGGAAGACCACCGGCCAGGTGGAGGTGTCCGGGAACGTCGGGTAGTCGTCCGGCGCCGCGGGCAGCTGCGGCAAGACCGGCGCTTCCCGGGAGCGGCGGGACCGGATGACTACCATGCGCCATATCCTGCCCGACCCGCGCCGAGCGGGGCGCGCAGGCCGGGTTGAGCGACCTCCGCACACCCGACAGTCCGGGTCGGCGTGTTCCCATGAATCTCATAGCCAGTGGCTGACCAGCGACGACACCGCCGATTTGACACCAGGCCGACGGCGCTGCCGTACCGGCGCGACCGGGATCGGCTACGCTGAGCCTGTCTATACGTTGGCTTCCGGGGGTCGCTTCCGGCACGCTTTAGTGAAAGGCTTTCACACCATGGTCGAATCACCGTTGGCCAGGCTCGCCGCTGCAGTCGGCGGCCTGCTGTTGTCGGTCTCCGCCGCGGCCGGAGTGGCCTCCGCAGCCCCCGACCTGGGCGCGTTCGTCAACTCGACCTGCAGCTACGCGCAGGTGATGTCGGCGCTCAACGACCAGGACCCGGCGGCGGCGGCGAAGTTCAACCAGTCGCCGATGGCCCAGTCGTTCCTGCGGTCGTTCATCGCCTCGCCGCCGGAGAAGCGGCAGCGGATGGCCAACCAGATCCAGACGATGCCGGAGGCCGCGCCGTACTTCGACACCATGGCCGGGGTCGCGGCCACCTGCAACAACTACTGATCGGGTGAGTGCGGGGGTCCCGCCCCCGCATTACTCGTTGGCCGCCGGACGATCCGCCCGGTGGCCGCGCTCCATCAGCGGCAGGGTCCGCAGCCGGCGCTCCAGGTGCCACTGCAGGTGCGCGGCGACCAAGCCACTGGCGTGGCTGCGGTGCGCCGGTACTGAGAGTTCGGCAAGCGCCCAATCCCCGTCGTGCAACGCGGCCATCAGCTCCAGCACCCC
>NZ_JBYCLB010000201.1:0-3957 GCF_057473705.1 Mycobacterium sp. TH-M15
CCGGCGCGGATGGCGTCCACCGCCGACGGCCGTGGGGTCTCGGCGGCGGCCTCCTCGAAGTGCTTGCGCACCCCGTCGCACGGGATTCCGGTGCGCCGCAACATCTCCGCGGTTCCTTCGGTGGCCAGCACCCGGAACCCCAGATCGGCGAGGCGTTTCACCGGAAACACCAGCGAGCGTTTGTCGTGGTTGGCCACCGACACGAAGACGGTTCCCTGCGCCGGCAGCGAGCCGTAGGCGGCGGTCTGGCTCTTGGCGAAAGCCCGGCCGAAGTCGCGGTCGATGCCCATCACCTCGCCGGTGGACTTCATCTCCGGGCCGAGCAGCGAGTCGATGCTGGCGCCGTCTTCGCGGCGGAACCGGTGAAACGGCAGCACGGCTTCCTTCACCGCGATCGGCGCGTGCACGTCGACGGTGGCGCCGTCGCCGGTGGCCGCCAGCAGCCCCTCGGCGCGCAGGTCGGCGATCGAGGCGCCCAGCATCACCCGGGCGCAGGCCTTGGCCAGCGGCATCGCGGTGGCCTTGGATACGAACGGCACCGTCCGACTGGCCCGCGGGTTGGCCTCCAGCACGTAGAGCACGTCGTCTTTCAGGGCGAACTGCACGTTGAGCAGCCCGACCACGCCGACCCCGCGGGCGATGGCCTCGGTCGCCCGGCGCACGTTCTCCACGTCGGTGCGGCCCAGCGTCACCGGCGGCAGCGCGCACGCCGAGTCGCCGGAGTGGATGCCGGCCTCCTCGATGTGCTCCATGATGCCGCCCAGGTAGACCTCGGTGCCGTCGCAGAGCGCGTCGACGTCGATCTCGATGGCGTCCTCCAAGAACCGGTCCACCAGCACCGGGTGCGCCGGGGAGAGCCGGGTGGCCCGGGTGATGTAGCCGCGCAGCGTCTCCTCGTCGTAGACGATCTCCATGCCGCGCCCGCCGAGCACGTACGACGGCCGGACCAGCACCGGGTAGCCGATCTCGGCGGCGATCCGGCGGGCCTGGTCGAAGGTGGTGGCGGTGCCGTAGCGCGGCGCCGGCAGCCCGGCGGTCGCCAGCACCTGGCCGAACGCCCCGCGGTCCTCGGCCAGGTCGATCGCCTCCGGCGAGGTGCCCACGATCGGCACCCCGGCGTCGGCCAGCCGCTGCGCCAGCCCGAGCGGGGTCTGCCCGCCCAGCTGCACGATCACCCCGACCACCCCGGGGCCGCCGCTGCCCGACTGCTGCTCGGCGCGGTACACCTCCAGCACGTCTTCGAAGGTGAGCGGCTCGAAGTACAGCCGATCGGCGGTGTCGTAGTCGGTGGAGACCGTCTCCGGGTTGCAGTTGACCATCACCGTCTCGAAACCGGCCTGGCTCAGGGTCACCGCCGCGTGCACGCAGCTGTAGTCGAATTCGATGCCCTGGCCGATCCGGTTCGGCCCGGAGCCCAGGATCAGCACCTTCGGCTTCTCGGCCTGCGGCGCCACCTCGGTCTCGGCGGCCGGGTCCAGCTCGAAGGTGCTGTAATGGTACGGCGTCTTCGCCTCGAACTCCGCGGCGCAGGTGTCCACGGTCTTGAACACCGGGTGGATGCCGAGCCGGTCGCGCAGCAGCCGGACGCCGTGCTCGCCGGCGAGTTCCGGTCGCAGCGCGGCGATCTGGTGATCCGACAGCCCGCTGTACTTGCACCGGCGCAGCAGATCGGCATCCAGCACCGCGGTGCCGACCACCTCGGCGCGCAGCGAAACCAACTCGTTGACCTGCTCGACGAACCACGGGTCGATCCCGGACGCCTCGGCGACCCGCTCGACGGTGGCGCCGAGCCGAAGCGCCAGCTCCACGTCGTAGAGCCGCCCGTCGGTGGGCGTGCGCAGCCGGGCCAGCACCGCATCCAGATCACCGTCGGGGTCCGGCGCCGTCCAGAACCCGGCCCGGTCGGTCTCCAGCGACCGCATCACCTTGCCGAGCGCCTCGACGAAGTTGCGGCCCAGCGCCATCGCCTCGCCGACCGACTTCATCGTGGTGGTCAGCGTGGTGTCGGCGCCGGGGAACTTCTCGAACGCGAACCGCGGCGCCTTCACCACGACGTAGTCCAGGGTCGGCTCGAAGCAGGCCGGGGTCTCCTTGGTGATGTCGTTGAGGATCTCGTCGAGGGTGTAGCCGATCGCCAGCTTGGCGGCGATCTTGGCGATCGGGAAACCGGTCGCCTTCGACGCCAGCGCGCTGGACCGCGACACCCGCGGGTTCATCTCGACCACGATCAGCCGGCCGTCGGCCGGGTTCACCGCGAACTGGATGTTGCACCCGCCGGTGTCCACGCCGACCTCACGCAGGATCGCGATCGCCAGGTCCCGCATCCGCTGGTATTCCCGGTCGGTCAGCGTCATCGCCGGGGCCACCGTCACCGAGTCGCCGGTGTGCACCCCCATCGGGTCGACGTTCTCGATCGAGCAGACCACCACCACGTTGTCGCGGCCGTCACGCATCAGCTCGAGCTCGAATTCCTTCCAGCCGTAGATGGATTCCTCGATCAGCACGTTGGCGCTGGGCGAGGCGGCCAGGCCGTCGCCGGCCATCCGGTTCACCTCATCGAGGGTCCGGGCCATCCCGGAGCCGAGCCCGCCCATGGTGAACGAGGGGCGGACGACGACCGGCAGCCCGACCTCGGCCACCGTCTCGGCCACCTCGTCCATGGTGAAGCAGACCCGGGAGCGGGCCGATTCGCCGCCGACCTTGGCGACGATGTCCTTGAACCGCTGGCGGTCCTCGCCGCGCTGGATCGCCTCGAAGTCGGCGCCGATCAGCTCCACGCCGTAGCGTTGCAGCACCCCGTTCTCGTGCAGCGCGACCGCGGTGTTCAGCGCGGTCTGCCCGCCCAGGGTGGCCAGCAGGGCGTCGACCTTGTTGCCGCGCTGCGCCTGCTGGGCGATCACCCGTTCGACGAACTCCCAGGTGATCGGCTCGACGTAGGTGTTGTCGGCGAACTCGGGGTCGGTCATGATCGTCGCCGGGTTGGAATTGACCAGGCTGACCTGCAGCCCCTCGGCGCGCAGCACCCGGCAGGCCTGGGTGCCCGAGTAGTCGAACTCGCAGGCCTGGCCGATCACGATCGGGCCGGAGCCGATCACCAGCACGTGTTGGATGTCGGTGCGGCGCGGCATCAGCGGCCTCCTGCCATCAGGTCGACGAACTGGTCGAACAGGTACTCCGCGTCGTGCGGCCCGGCGGCGGCCTCCGGGTGGTACTGCACCGAGAAGGCCCGGCCGTCGGCGAGTTTGACGCCCTCCACCACCCCGTCGTTGGCGCAGGTGTGGCTGACCAGCGCCGGGCCGAAGTCGGTGTCGAACCGTTGTCCGGCCTCCCCTTCCAGGGCGAAGCCGTGGTTCTGCGCGGTGATCGCGACCCGGCCGGTGGCGTGGTCGACCACCGGGATGTTGATCCCCCGGTGGCCGAAGACCATCTTGTAGGTGGAAAGGCCGAGCGCCCGGCCGAGGATCTGGTTGCCGAAGCAGATGCCGAACAACGGGATTCCGGCGCCCAGCACCTCGCGAGTGAGCGCGACCAGCCGGTCGGCGGTGGCCGGGTCGCCGGGCCCGTTGGACAGGAACACCCCGTCCGGCTGCAGCGCGGCGAGCTCGGCGAAGGTCACCGACGACGGCAGCACATGACTGCGGATCCCGCGCCGGGCGAAGTTGCGCGGCGTGTTGGTCTTGATCCCCAGATCCAGCGCGGCGACGGTGAGCCGGTGCGCCCCTTCGGGTTCCACCATATCGCCGGAACCGGTGCTGACCTGGCCGGCCAGGTCCGCGCCCAGCATCGCCGGCTGCTCGCGCACCCGGGCCAGCAACTCGCTGGCATCCGGGTCGCCGGCCAGCGCGTCGCCGGAGAACACCCCGGCCTTCATCGAGCCGCGGCTGCGCAGGTGGCGCACCACCGCCCGGGTGTCCACGCCGGCCACCCCGACCACGCCCTGACGGACCAGTTCGTCGG
>NZ_JBYCLB010000202.1:0-9742 GCF_057473705.1 Mycobacterium sp. TH-M15
CTGGTACAGCTGCTGGACCAAGCACTAGCCGGCGCGGACTCCCGGGCGCGCTATGAATTGTCACAGCGCGTCGTGGAACGAGCACGTGCGGAGATCGACCGCGGCCGGCTCCTCGACGAGGTACTCGACATCCTGGCCGACCCATCCGTGTCCGACGCCGACGCCGGGCGACTGGTCCGTGCGCATGTCGGGATGCCGCGACTTCAGGCAGCTCGCCGGCCAACCGCGGAGCGTGAACCGCGTGATCATGGACATTTCGATCTGCTCGCCGCCCGATACAAGTACCTGCGGACTTTCACTCCGGCGGTCATCGCGCAGCTGCCGTTGACCGGAAACACCGCCAGTCCCGACGTCGTGGCACTGCTCGACGCAGTCGAGGTGTTGCGTGAGCTGAACGCCGGCGGCCGGACGGTGGTTCCCGAGCGGGCAACCATGCCGGCGGCGACGTCGTTTGTGCCGGCCCGCTGGCGCGGCTACCTCGACACCGCCCGCGGCCAAGGCCGCGGAGCCGCCTACCGGCATTACTGGGAACTCAGCGTGCTCTACGGGGTGCAGTCGAGGCTACGATCCGGCGACGTGTGGGTGCCCGGGTCGCGCCGCTACACCGACCCCACCACGCTGCTCATTCCGCCCGAAACATGGGTCACCCAGCGCGACGACTTTTGCACCGTCACCGGAAGCCACGCCGATCCTGCACGGCAGCTGCAACGGTTGGAGACCGAATTGCACGCTGTCGTCGCCGATCTGGAGCGAATGCTGGCTGATCCGGCAAGTGCGGGTCTGGCCCGCGTGGGCGAGGACGGTGACCTGATCGTGTCGCCGCTACCCGCCGAGCAGCTACCGGCCGGGGCAGCAGCACTCGCCGAGGCGGTCGCCGCCCGGCTTCCGCAGATTCATATGCCCGCGCTGCTCATCGAAGTCGATCGCGACACTGGCTTCAGCGAAGCGTTCACCCACGCCGGCGGCGCGAAGCCGCGCAATCCCGATCTGACCCGCAACCTCTACGCCTCGGTGCTGGCCTACGCCTGCAATCTCGGCTACGCGGGAATGGCCGACGCCTCTGGCATCTCCGAAGACATCCTCGCCTGGACCTCACAGTGGTACCTACGTCAAGACACGCTGAGAGAAGCGAACGCTCGCCTGGTCAACTCGCATCATCGGCACCCACTTACCCAGCTGTGGGGCGGCGGCACCCTGTCGTCATCAGACGGCCAGCGTTTTCCACAACGCGGTCGTAGCCTCACCGCCCGCGCGCTGTCGCGGTACTTCCTCGATGAGGGGACCACCACCTATACCCATGTGTCCGATCAGCACTCGACCTACGGCACCAAAGTTATCCCGACCACCTGGCGTGAAGCCGTGGCCGTGCTCGATGAGATCTTCGGTAACCCAACCGACCTGGCCATCGCCGAGCACACCACCGACACCGCCGGCCAGACCCTGGCAACATTCGGAATCTTCAACCTCGCCGGCCTACAATTCTGCCCGCGGATCCGCGACATCGGCCGGTTACAGCTTTACCGGCTGGGCCCCGGCTCGGCGTGGCGAGGCCGTTACCCGCACGCCGGACCGCTGCTCACCCAGCCCATCCAAACCCAGCTGATCGCCGATCACTGGAACGATCTGCTCCGGCTCGTCGGCTCGATGAAATTCGGGCACACCACCGCCAGCCTGCTCATCGCCAAGCTGCACGCCAGCAGCCGGCAGAACTCCCTCGCCCGAGCCCTGCAGGAATACGGCCGGCTGGTACGCACCATCTACCTCTGCCGCTACGTCGCCGACGAAGAACTCCGCCGCCGCGTCCGTCGTCAGCTGAACAAGGGCGAGAGCCTGCACGCGCTGCGCCGCGATCTGTTCTTCGCCCACCAAGGACACATTCGCAGGCGACACCTCGACGACCAAGTCGATCAGGCGCTCTGTCTCACACTGGTCACCAACGCCGCGGTGCTATGGACCACGACCTACCTCGGCGACGCACTCGACGCGCTACGCGCCGACGGCTACCCCGTCACCGACGAAGACGCGGCACACCTGACACCCGCGCAGCACGATCACATCAACTTCTACGGCACCTACTCATTCGACGTCGAGGCCGAACTCCGTCGCGAGGGACGCCGTCCACTCCGATCACCGGCGGCTTGATCCGGTCGCGGCAAAACGGACCAGATCCGCTCCGCTGCTAAGGAGACCCGAACGTGGTCGGCGCGCGGGTCGGCGTCGGCCGCGGCGCCCAGCTGGTCTCGCTGGCCGCGGCCGCGTTGGGTGGCCGCCGGTAGCCGCGCCGGTCAGCCAGCACCCGTTCCACCGAACTCGATCAGGGCAGGTCGACGCCATGCAGATCTTCTCGCCGCTGCGCGCGGTCGCCAACGGAGCCGCGGCAGGCTACGCGCTGGCAAGCACCGCCGTGACCGCGGCGACGACCACCGCGACGACCGTCGGCACGGTGGTCGCCGCCGGCCTCGACGTCGCCATGATCCCGGTCCGGGAAGGCGCCAAGGTGCTGTCCGGTGACGTCTCCGGGACGCCGCTGACCCGGCGTTGCTGGCGTGGCCACGGACGGGCCTGGATCGAGGTGCGCGGCCTGGCCGAACCGGACGGGGCGGAGCTCGGCCCGCTGGTCAGCGACGCCCTGCAAAGCCGCCCGGGGGTGACTGCGGTTCGGTTGAACCGCCCGCTGTCCCGGGCCATCGTCGAGGTCGACGCTAAGACCTCGCTCCGGGAACTGTGCACGGCGGTCGACCGCGTCGAGCAGAGCCGCCGGCGAGACGACGGCGCCGGCCGGCGGGAACGTTCCGGTCACCCGGACAGCCTGCCCGGCGACGGTGTGCTGCTGGCGATGCGCGGCGCGACGATGGGGGTCAACGCCGCCGCGCTGATGGTCGCGGCGGTGGGGAGCACGCTGCGCTGGCCGCGGGCGCCCAAGGCGATCGACGCGGCGGTCTCGATCGCCAGGTACCAGCCGTGGCTGCGCCGGCTGCTCGAAGAGCGGATCGGTGCCGGGCCGACGGACGCCGTGCTCTCGCTCGCCTCGTTCGGGGCGCACGTCCTCACCCTGTCCCCGGCGATCCTGGCGGTCGACCTCGGGGTGGAAGCCCTCAAGGCCGCGGAATGCCGCGCCGCAGCGCAGGCATGGCACCGCCACGAGCCGGGGCTCGCCCGCTACGCCGACCATCCCGACCTGCACCCGGCGGCCCGCCCGGTGCCGGCGCCGGACGGGCCGGTCGGACACCACATGAAGCGTTTCGCGCAGATCCAGCTGATCGGCACCGGGCTGGTCGGTGCGATCACCGGCAACATCTCCATGGCCTCCAGTGCGGCGTTGGCGGCCGCCCCCAAGGCGGTGCGCACCAGCTGTGAGTCGTTCGCCGCTGCCCTCGGACAGGGCCTGGCCGAACGGCACGCGGTGCTGCCACTGCGACCGGAGAGCCTGCGCCGCCTCGACAAGGTGGACGCGCTGCTCATCGACCCGCGGGCACTCTGCGGCGAGCGACTGCGGGTGGTGCGGGTACGCGGCGCCCGCGACGACGAGCTGCCGGAGGCGTGGACCCGGGCGCAGGATCTGCTGGAGAAACCGGGACTGAACCCGGGCTGGCACCGGGTACCCGGGCTATCCGCGCGCGGATCCGGGCGCACAGGAATCGTCGAGGCGCTGATCCTGCCGGTGCACCACCCGTCGGCGTCGGCGGTGGTGCTCGAGGCCCGCGGCTGCGGCGTGGAGCTGGCCACCGTCGACATCGACCTGCTGGGGGAGCTGCGGCCGGCGTTCGACGAGATCCACCCGGTGCACCACGGTGACGTCGACGACGCGCTCGCCCGGGCCCTGACCGAGCTGCAGCGGGCCGGGCGGACCGTCGCCGTGCTGTCGTCGGCCGCGTCGCAGGCACTGTCGTCGGCGGATCTCGGCCTGGGGATCGTGTCGACCGGTGACATCGCGCCACCGTGGCATGCCGATCTGCTGCTGCCCGACCTGGCCGCGGCGTGGCAGGTGCTGCATGCGCTGCCGGCCGCCCGGGAGGCCAGCCGCCGCGGCATCGGGATCTCGGTCGGCTCGTCGGCGCTGGCCGGGCTCTTCATGGTGCGCGGGGTCCGCCGCCCGCGCGGGCAGGGACCCGGGCCGGTGACGCTGGGTGCCGCGGCCGGGCTGATCTCCGGCTATCTGCTGGCCCGCCGGGTGATCCGCGACCGCGCGCCGACGCCGGCACCCGCCTACGAGTGGCACGCGATGTCGGTCGAGCAGGTGCGCGCGGTGCTGACGCCGGTCGCGGCGGCCGGACAGCAGAATGCGGACGACGGTGACGACACCCAGCCGCCGAACATGTTCAGGCAGTTCGTCCACGCCGTCCGGGACGAGCTGGCAGACCCACTGACCCCGATCCTGGCGCTGTGTTCGGCGGCCACCGCCCTGCTGGGCTCGCCGATCGACGCGGTGATGGTGGGCGCGGTGCTGACCGGCAGCGCGATGCTGGCGGCCGGGCAGCGGCTGCGGGCCGAGAACCGGCTGAACGTCTTGCTGGCCCAGCAGGCGCCGCCGGCCCGCACGGTCGTGGTCGATGCCGACGGCGCACAGTCCTACCGCGACGTCCCCGCCGAGCGCCTGCAGCTGGGCGATCTGATCGAGGTGCGCAGCAACGAAGTGGTGCCGGCCGACGCCCGGCTGGTCGACGAGACCGACGTCGAGGTCGACGAGTCCTCGCTCACCGGCGAGTCGCTGTCGGTGGACAAGCGAGTTGACCCGACACCCGGTGCCGAGCTGGCCGAACGTCGCTGCATGCTCTACGCCGGGACCACGGTGGTGACCGGTACCGCGGTCGCGCTGGTCACCGCGGTCGGCGCCGACACCCAGACCCGCCGGGCGGCCGAACTCGCGGCCGGGGAGCTGCCCGAGGTCGGTCTGCAGCATCACCTGAGCCAGCTGGTCAGCCGCTCCTTCCCGGTCAGCGCGGCCGGCGGCGCGGCGGTCGGCGCCCTCGGGCTGCTGCGCGGCGGCGGTCTGCGTCAGGCGCTGGGCAACGCGATTGCGGTCGCCATCGCCGCGGTGCCGGAGGGAATGCCGCTGATGGCCACCCTGGCGCAGCACGCGTCCGCTCAACGGTTGAGCAGATCCGGTGCGCTGGTTCGTATTCCCCGATCGGTGGAGGCACTCGGACGGGTCGAGGTGGTCTGCTTCGACAAGACCGGCACGCTCAGCGAGAACCGGCTCCGGGTCACCCGGGTGCAGCCGGCTCCGGGGCACTCGCGCGACGACGTGCTCTCCGGCGCGGCACAGGCCGCCCCGGCCCCCGAGGGTGCCGCGCACGCGCACGCCACCGACCAGGCGATCATCGAGGCGGCAGCCGCGGCCGACGAGGCGAGCCGGTGGGTCGAGCCGGACGCGCATCTGCCGTTCCGCTCCGGCCGGGCGTTCTCGGCGTCGGTCTGCGGCACCAACCTGACCGTCAAGGGCGCCCCCGAGGTGGTGCTGGCGGCCTGCACCCGTGCCGGCGGCGCGGGCGTGGTGGACACGGTGGCCGAGCTGGCGGCCCAGGGCCTGCGGGTGATCGCGGTGGCGCAGCGCCGGCTGACCGCGCAGCAGGCGCGGTCGATCGGTGACGACCCCGACCGGATCGCCGAGCTGTGCGGCGCCGGCTTGTCGCTGACCGGGTTCCTCGGCCTCGCCGACACCCCGCGGCCGCAGGCGCCGCAGCTGCTGGCCGACCTCGCCGAGCGTGGCGTGTCGATCCGGATGATCACCGGCGATCATCCGATCACCGCCACCGCGATCGCCGACGAGCTGGGCGTCGCCGTCGGCGCCGGCCAGATCATCACCGGCCCGGAATGGAATGCGTTGTCGCGCAAGCAACAAGAGCGGGTGGCGGCCGAGCGGGTGATCTTCGCCCGGATGTCACCGGAGAACAAGGTGCAGATCGTCCAGACCCTGGAGCGGGCCGGGCGGGCCTGCGCGATGGTCGGCGACGGCGCCAACGACGCGGCCGCCATCCGGGCCGCCACCGTCGGTATCGGCGTCGTCGCCCGGGGCAGCGACTCGGCGCACGCCACCGCCGACGTGGTGTTGACCGACGGCCGGATCGAGTCACTGGTGGACGCGATCGACGAAGGGCGCCGGTTGTGGCGGGGCGTACAGCTCGCCGTCTCCGGGCTGCTCGGCGGCAACGTCGGCGAGGTGATCTTCTCGGTCATCGGCACCGCGCTCACCGGGAACTCGCCGCTGAACACCCGCCAGCTGTTGCTGATGAACACGATGACCGACGCGCTGCCGGCCACGGCCGTCGCGGTGAGCACGCCGGCCGGCCCGGTGCGGGCCGCAGCGCAGGGCCTCGACGAACAGCGGCTGTGGCGGGCGGTGCGGTTCCGCGGCGGGGTGACCGCCGCCGCAGCCACCGCGGCGTGGGCGATGGCCTCGGTCACCGGGCGGCCGCAGCGTGCCGCGACGGTCGCGCTGATCGCGTTGGTCTCCGTCGAACTCGGCCAGACCATGGTCGACTCGCATGCTCCGCTGGTGGTGGCCACCGCCGCGGGGTCTTTCGCGGCGTTCGCGCTGATGATCACCGTGCCCGGGGTCAGCCAACTGCTCGGCTGCACACCGGTCGGTCCGGTCGGCTGGCTGCAGGGCCTCGGCTCGGCTGCGGCGGCGACCACCGCGGTGGCCGCCGCGGGTCGGCTGTCGACGGGCCGCCGGGAGACCGGTTCGCCGACGACCGACGACACCCGGCCGGCGGCCGAGGAGCTTCGGCCGTCCCCCGGCCGACCGGTGCTGACCCTGGTCGACTGAGCGCTACCGGTCGCCGTCGGGGTCGGCCCAGTCGCGGACCGCGGCCAGCAGACCGTCGCCCAGCGGGATCAACGCCGGGCTGAGCCTCTCGTCCTCGGCGATCAGCCGGGCCGCCTCACGCACGGCCGTCACGTCGGCGTCGCGCGCGGCCGGGTCGCCGGCTCGCCCGGCCAGCGCCGCCCGGTGAATGACCACCACCCCGCCGGGCCGCAGCAGCCGGACCGCCTCCACCACGTAACCGGGTTGGTCGATCGGGTCGGCGTCGACGAAGACCAGGTCGTAGCAGCCGTCGGCGAGCCGGGTCAGCACCTCCTGGGCCCGGCCGCTGATGAAGCGGGTGCGCGACGGTCTGATACCGGCGTCGGCGAGCGCCTGCTTGGCGATCCGCTGGTGCTCCGGCTCGATGTCGATCGTGGTCAGCACGCCGTCTTCGGCCATCCCGGACAGCAGCCACAGCCCGCTGACGCCGGCACCGGTGCCGACTTCGACGGCGGTTTTGCCGCCGCTGAGTCTGGTCAGCAGGCTGAGCAGCGCGCCGACCGCGGGGGTGATCGCACCGACGCCGATCTCGCCGGCCCGGTCCCGGGCGGCGGCCAGGACCGCATCCTCGGATATCGACCCCTCGGCGTGTGCGGCGATGGCACCGGCGCGGCTGGGCTGATCGGGGTCGGCGCCCTCGTCTGTGCTGGCCATATCCGCAGCGTAGGTCGGATGCCGGTCGCATCGGAGCAGGCGCGCCCGACCGGCCCGGCGATGAGTTCACAGCCGTTCACAGCCGGTGTTCAGTGCCGCCACAGAGCTGCCACAAACCGATGGGAAAAGGTGAACGCATGGAACGGGGTGGGCGCCGGATCCGGAATACCGGGGGCCGGGTCGATGTTGCCAACGACGGTGCGCTGCCGGCCGTCGGCAGCCCTGATCTGGAGGATCGGAAAATCACCACACTGCCCGGGCCGAGCGGCCCGTCGGAGGAACCGCGGGGCACCGCTGCGTTCGACGCGACCGGTGACTCGACCGTGATGCCGTCCTGGGACGAGCTGGTGCGTGAGCACGCCGACCGGGTCTACCGGCTGGCGTATCGGCTGGCCGGCAACCAGCACGACGCCGAAGACCTGACCCAGGAGACGTTCATCCGGGTGTTCCGGTCGCTGCACCGCTACCAGCCGGGCACCTTCGAGGGTTGGCTGCACCGGATCACCACGAACCTGTTTCTGGACATGGTCCGCCGGCGCGGACGCATCCGGATGGAGGCGCTGCCCGACGAGATGCTGGCCCGGGTGCGCGGCGACGACCCCGATCCCGAGCAGGTCTACCACGATGCGCGGCTGGATCCGGAGCTGCAGGCGGCCCTGGACTCGCTGCCGCCGGAGTTCCGCGCCGCCGTCGTGCTCTGCGACATCGAGGGCCTGTCCTACGAGGAGGTCGGCGCCACGCTGGGCGTGAAGATGGGCACCGTGCGCAGCCGGATCCACCGCGGGCGGCAGGCGCTGCGCGACTACCTGGCCGCCCGGTCGGCCACCGGCGAACTCACCGCCCGCTGACCGCCGGCCGGGGCGTTGACGTCCGCGGCGGTCACGGCGCGCTACATTTTAGGTACTGCCCGACGCCGGAATCGGGCGTTGCATTCGAAGGGGAGCGCGACGGTGTCAGATCGTGGGCATGTGTTCCGTCGGGCACTGTCCTGGTTGCCGTCGCAATTCGCGTCGCAGAGTGACGCGCCGGTCGGGGCGCCCCGCCGGTTCGGCTCCACCGAGCATCTGTCCACCGAGGCCATCGCGGCGTTCGTCGACGGCGAACTGCGGATGAACGCCCACCTGCGCGCCGCCCACCACCTATCTCTCTGCGCGGAGTGCGCCGCCGAGGTGGAGCATCAGGACCGGGCGCGCGCGGCGCTGCGCGACTCGCACCCGATCCGCATCCCGAGCAACCTGCTCGGGCTGTTGTCGCAGATTCCCGACTCCCCGGTCGACGAGCCGGCGGCGCAGCCGCTGCCCGGCCAGTTCGCCGACGGTACGCCGCGGCAGCGCCGCAAACGTCGGTAAGGTGGATCGGACGCAGTTCTGTTTGTTGCTGTTCCCTACTGTGCCGTTCTGCGCCCGGCGGGCGCTCTCGGAATGAGGATCACGTGAGCCCGAACCAGGAAAACCCCGGCGGCAACCGCCTGGCCCCGCGCCCGATCCACCGACCCGCCGTCGACGTCGCCTCGCAGCAGGCGTTCGGTCGCCCGGACGGCATCGACGGGTCGTTCGTGCCGGCCAGTGTCCGGCCGGAGAAATATCGCGACCAGGGCGAGTTCACCTCCCGTGACCTGCCGCCGGACCCGGTGCTGGCCGAGGCCTTCGGTCGGCCGTTCGCCGGCGCCGCGTCGCTGCAGCGCCATCCGACCGACGCCGGGGCGCTGGACCGGAACGGCAACGGCGACCTGGAGGACCTCCTCGACCCGTGGCGGGATCCGGCGGCCGGCGCCGCGCTCGGTGCGCCGGCCCTGGTCGAACCGCCGCCGCCGATGGTCCGGCCGGCGGAGACCAAACTCGGGGTGCGGGACGTGCTCTTCGGCAGCCGGGTCTCCTACCGGGCACTGGCCGTGCTGGGGCTGACCGCACTGCTGATCGGCGGCGTCGGCGGCTATGTCGGGCGCACCACCGCGCAGGTGGTCGAGGCGTTCACCACCTCGAAGGTGACGTTGTCGGTCAAGGGGAACACCCAGGAGCCGACCGGCCGGTTCGCCAAGGTGGCCGCCGCGGTGGCCGACTCGGTGGTGACCATCGAATCGCTCAACAAGAAGGAGGGCGAGGGGATGCAGGGCTCCGGCGTGGTCGTCGACGGCGCCGGGTACATCGTCACCAACAACCACGTGATCTCCGAGGCGGCCAACAACCCCAGCAAGTACGAGACCACGGTGGTGTTCAACGACGGCAAGGAAGTGCCGGCCAACCTGGTCGGGCGTGACCCCAAGACCGACCTGGCCGTGCT
>NZ_JBYCLB010000203.1:0-10827 GCF_057473705.1 Mycobacterium sp. TH-M15
CCGACCGCGCCGGCCGAACCGACCGGACTCGGCACCCAGATGGTGACCGCCACCGCCGGTGGCGCCGTCGCCGGCGCAGCCTCCGAGCAGGTCACCGCGCAAGGCCGGCTGCAGCGCCTGATCGACATGGTGGCCCGCCAAGAACCCCGGCTGCGCTGGGCCGTCGCCGACCGCCCGGACGGCACCACCGTGCTGGTCACCGACCTGGCCAGCGGCTGGATTCCACCCCAGATCGCCATCCCGGCGGCCATGACGCTGCTCGAACCGGCCGTCCGCCGCGGCGACATCCACGCCCTGCTCGGCGAGGCCACCGTCGTCGCCCACTACAGCCCGGTGCACGCCCTGCCCGACGCCGACGACGCCGAACCCATTCCCACCTCCACCCGGGTCCGGCAAGGACCGGTCATCGAAGAACTCGGCTGGGAACTGGGCCAAGCCACCAAATGGCGCGACGGACTGCCCCGACTGGCCCACACCATCGCCAAAGCCGCCGCAGCCGGCACCGGCGTATTGGACTCCGAGATCGACCTGCTCCGCGAAACCCTCACCGACGTGCGCGAGCTGGTACTTACCGCCTACCCTGACACCATCGACACCATCACGCTCGGGAACTGGCAGCTGCTGGCCGCAATCGACGCCCTGGCCGAAACCGACACCACCGGGGCCCGGTACCACTTCGCCTGGTTCCGGGCTCTAGACCGCGGGCAGTAGCGGCGGGGCCGCGGGGAGAAGGATCGTCATGACCGGTGAAGACATCGCGATGCGCCTCGCCGAGCTGGCCCAGGCATATGGCCTACCGCCGCCACCGCCACTGGTCCCCGACGATCCGACCTCGGGCGACTCGATCATGAGCTGGCTGCTCAATGCAATGATCATGGCCGGAAACATGGGCGACCCCGACGACCTGGCCGAAGCGCTGGCCGGACAGGCGGAGCGAGACGGGCAGCTCGGTGACGCGCTGACCGGGTTCCCGGCCAATGAGGCGGAGTCGGCCGACGGGATGCAGCAGCTCATGGGGATGGCCCAGCAACTCCCGCAGGCGGCCTCCGGGCTGACCCAGGGGCTGGGCAAGGGCGGCGGCAGCGGCATCTTCCAGCAGCTCGGCTCGCTCTTCCAGCAGGGTATGCAGGCCGGCCAGCAGGTGGCCAACGCCGGTAAGGCGGGCGAGATCGCCGAGCCGGCCCTCGATGCCCTCGACACCCTCGGCGGCGCCGGGGGGCTAGGCGGCGCTGGCATCGGCGGGCTCGCCGGCCTGGCCGGCACCGCCCCGTCGTCGTATCTGGGGGCTCCGTCGGCGCCGTCGGCGGCGACGTACGCCTCGGCCGCGGCGGCTCAGCCCCCGCCACCGGCCCCGCCGGAATCGCCCGGCATGGGCCGCGGCGGCATGGGCGGATACCCGATGGTGCCGCCCGGCGCGCACGGCGGCGGCGACCCCAAAGACGCCAAGGCCGACACCAAGCGCGTCGTGCCGCCGGCGGTGAAAAACGGCGCCCCGGTGCAGGGCCGGATCAACACCGCGCCCACGCTGCCGCCGGTCACCAAACGACAAGACGGCAAGCCGGTGCCCACCCGCAACCCACCGAAGCCCGCCTCCAAACCCGACGACGGCGCCGAACAGAACCGGTGAGCCTCACCCGACCGGCACCACGACCAGATCGTGCGGGCGGTTGTTCAACGACTCCGCCCCGTCCTCGGTGACCACGACGATGTCTTCGATGCGGGCCCCCCACCGCCCCGGGAAGTAGACGCCGGGCTCCACCGAGAACGTCATCCCGGCGGTGAGCGGCAGGTCGTTGCCGCCGACGATGTAGGGCTCCTCGTGCACCGACAGCCCGATGCCGTGTCCGGTGCGGTGCACGAAGAACTCCCCCAGTCCGGCGCCGGCCAGCACGCCGCGGGCCGCGGCGTCGACCCGCTCGGCGGTGACGCCCGGGCGAACCAGATCGACCGCCGCCCGCTGTGCCCGCTGTAGCACCGCGTACCGCTGGGCGACCTCGGGCTCGGGCTCTCCCAGGCTGTAGGTCCGGGTGCAGTCCGAGTGATAGCCGGGCTCCCAGGCGCCGCCGATGTCGACCACGACGACATCCCCGCTGCGCAGCTCCCGATCGGAGCACTCGTGGTGCGGGTCGGCGCCGTGCGGACCGGAGCCGACGATGACGAATGACACCTCCGAATGCCCTTCGGCGACAATCGCTTCGGCGATGTCCGCGGCGACGTCGGCCTCGGTACGACCCGGCGCCAGGAACCGCGGCACCAGGGCATGCACCCGGTCGATGGCGGCGCCGGCCTTGCGCAGCGCGTCGATCTCGCCGGCGTCCTTGACCATCCGCAGGGTGCGCAGCACCGCGGTGGCCAGCACCGGTGGCACGCCGAGCGCCGCGGCCAGCGGCAGCAGGTGCAGTGCGGGCATCGCATCGGTGACCGCTGCGACTCCAGCGGCCGCGGGCCGCTCACCGAGCGTCTCGACCACCAACCGGTACGGGTCGTCGCCGTCGACCCAATCCCGCACCGGCAGACCGAGGGCGATTACCGCCGACTCGCCGAGCGCGGCCAGCTCCAGCCGGGGCACCACCACGGTGGGTGCGCCGGCCACCGGCAGCACCAGCGCGGTGATCCGCTCGAAGGTCTGCGCGTGCGAACCGATCAGGTATTGCAGGTCATAACCCGGGGTGATGATCAGGCCGGCCAGACCCGCGTCGGCGGCGGCGTCGGCCGCCGCGGCCAGCCGACGGGCGTAGATCGCGCTGTCGAATCGACGAGAACCCATGCCGGCAAGGCTAACCTGACAGTCGTGCCCGCTCCGCTGCTGCTGCTCGACGGCGCCAGCATGTGGTTTCGCTCCTACTTCGGGGTGCCGGCGTCGATCACCGCCCCGGACGGGCGGCCGGTCAACGCGCTACGCGGCTTCCTGGACACGCTGGCCACCGTGATCGGCCGGCATCGACCCGGCCGGCTGGTGGTCTGCCTGGACCTGGACTGGCGGCCGCAGTGGCGGGTCGGCCGCGTCCCGTCCTACAAGGCGCACCGGGTCGCCGAACCCGAACCGGACCGGGACCCGGCCCACGGACCAGCCGACCAGCCGGACACCGAGGAGGTGCCCGCCGACCTGACGCCGCAGGTGGAGATGATCCTGGAGGTGCTCGCCGGCTTCGGCATCGCCACCGGCGGCGCCCGCGGTTTCGAGGCCGACGACGTGCTGGGCACGCTGGCCGCCGCAGAACGCCGCGATCCGGTGGTGGTGGTCAGCGGCGACCGGGACCTGCTGCAGGTGGTGGCCGATGATCCGGTCCCGGTCCGGGTGCTCTACCTGGGGCGCGGGCTGGCCAAGGCGACGCTGTTCGGCCCGGTCGAGGTGGCCGAGCGCTACCGGGTGCCGGCGCAGCGGGCCGGTGCCGGCTACGCCGAACTGGCGCTGCTGCGCGGCGACCCGTCCGACGGGCTGCCCGGTGTCCCCGGGATCGGCGAGAAGACGGCGGCGGCGCTGCTGGCAGAGCACGGCTCGCTGGCGGGCATCCTGGCCGCCGCGGCCGATCCGGCGTCTCAGATGGGCGCGGGCATCCGACGGAAGCTGGCCGCCGCAGCCGACTACATCGACGCCGCCGGCCCGGTGGTGCGGGTCGCCACCGACGCTCCGGTTGCGCTCTCGACGCCGTCGGACGCGCTGCCCCGGGCCGCCGTCGCGCCCGATCGGATCACCGCGCTGGCGACCGAACTGGGCGTCGGGTCCTCGATCACCCGGCTGGCCAAGGCCCTCGGCGGGGTGCCAGGCTGAGCGGCCGGATCAGTTGGGGCGGCCGACCTCGTAGGTGCCTTTGTCGTCCCGGAAGGTCACCGTCACCTTGCGCTTGGTGCCGTCGATGCTGACCTCGCAGTCGAACGTGTCGTTCTTCTTGACCAGCGGGTCCTGCCCGTCGTTGCACTTGACGTCCTTGACGTTCTTGGCGCCGTAGCCGTTGGTCTCGTCGGAGAGGATCTGCTGCACCCCGTCCTGCGCCTTGTTGATGTCGAGCCGGGTCTTCACCGCGAATGCGGGCCACACAAAAGCCGTGAGCAGCCCCACCGCGGCCAGCGCGACAGCCAAGCCGATGATCAGCCCCTTCCGGGAGCGTCCCGCCGGCTGCACCGGGAACTGGCCGTAGCCGCCGGGCTGGCCGTACGGCTGGGGGGGCTGGCCGTAGCCGCCGGGCTGGCCGTACGGCTGGGGGGGCTGGCCGTACGGCTGCTGACCGTACTGCTCCGGCTGGCGGTAGCCGGGCGCGGCGGGGTACTGCGGGGCCGCCGGGTACCCCGTCGACGGCTGCTGGTACTGGGGATACTGCGCGGGCGGGTACGCCGGCGTCGACGCCCACTGCGTCTCGGCCGCGGCCTGCTGCTCACCCTGGCCGGGCTGAGGCTGCCAGGGCTGCGTCGGGTCGTATCCCTGTGGTCCGCTCATCGTCGTTCGCCAGTCCTCTCAAGTGCCGGGCACCGATCGTCGGGTACACCGTAGCGCCCGACCAGCCTACCCGGCATCAACAGCGACGACCCCTCGCCGGACCGCGTCGATGGCGCGCTTCGCGGTGGCGCGCAGGCCGGCGTCGGGCGCCGCGATGCGCACCTGGTCCAGCAGATCGAGCACCTGCCGGCACCAGCGGACCAAATCCCCCGCCGACATTGCCGACGCGCCGCCGGCGGCGTCGGCGGCGGCCAGCGCCCCGGCCAGGTCGCCGGTGCGGGCCCAACGGTGCACCGCGGCGACGAACCCGTCGTCGGGCTCGCGGGTCGGGGTGATCCGGTGCCGTTGCTCGTCGGCGCGCAGCTCGGCGGAGAGCCGGTGGGTGCGACGCAGCGCCTGACGCAGCGGCGCCGGCTCCACGTCCGGCTGGACGACCGGCCGGTCACCGCCGCGGGACTCGTAGAGCACCGCGGAGACCACCGCGGCCAGCCCGGCCGCGTCCAGCGCGTCCCACGCCCCGCTGCGCAGGGCCTCGGCGACCAGCAGGTCGCTCTCGCTGTAGATCCGGGCCAGCAGCCGGCCGTCCTCGGTCACCGTCGGGTCGCCGTCGCCGTCGGCCGCCCGGATGAACCCGCGCTCGGTCAGCAGCCCGACGATCCGGTCGAAGGTGCGGGCCAGCGAGTTGGTGGCGGCCGCCACCTTCTTGCGGGTCTGGGCGTTGTCGCCGTCGATCCGCAGATAGCGCTCCGCGGCCCGGATCGCGGTCTCCCGCTCCGCGGCGCGATGCGTGGGATGCCGGCGCAGCCGCTCGCGCAGCTCGGCCAGCTCCGGATCCGGTCCCCCGCCGTCGTCTGCGGATGCGCCACGCCGACCGCGCTGGGCCGGGGCGGCCAGCCCGGCCGCCGCCGAGCGCAGCGCCGCGGCCAGATCCCGGCGCACCCGGGGCTGACGATGCTCCACCCGCTTGGGCAGGCTCATCGACCCCAACCGGCTCGCGGTCCCCGGGTAGTCCGCCGCGGAGATCCGTCCGGCCCAGCGATGCTCGGTCAACACCAGCGGGCGCGGTTCGCTGCTGTCCCGGTCGGCCTGCAGCACCACCGCCAGCCCGCCGCGGCGGCCGTGGCTGATCGAGATGATGTCGCCGCGGCGCAGCGCCGCCAACGCGTCGTTGGCCGCCTGCCGGCGCTGCAGCCGCGACGCGCGGGCCTGGGCCCGTTCCCGCTCGGAGATCCGCGCCCGCAACCGGGCGTACTCCAGGATCGGCGCGTCGTGGCCGCCGAGTTCGGCGGCGATCTCGTCGAGCATCCGCTCGCCGCGCTCCACCGCCCGCACCAGCCCGACCACCGACCGATCCGCCTGGTATTGGGCGAACGACTGCTCCAGCAGCCGGTGCGCCTGCTCGGGGCCCATCCGCTGCACCAGGTTGATCGTCATGTTGTACGACGGGCTGAACGAGCTGCGCAGCGGAAAGGTGCGGGTCGACGCCAGACCGGCGACCTGGTCCGGATCGGCGGTGCTCTCGCCGGGATGCCAGAGCACCACCGCATGCCCCTCGACGTCGATGCCGCGGCGGCCGGCGCGCCCGGTCAGCTGGGTGTACTCCCCCGGCGTCAGCGGTGCGTGCTCCTCGCCGTTGAACTTGACCAGCCGCTCCAGCACCACCGTGCGGGCCGGCATGTTGATCCCCAGCGCCAGCGTCTCGGTGGCGAAGACGGCCTTGACCAGGCCCGCGGTGAACAGCTCCTCCACCGTGTGGCGGAACACCGGAAGCAGCCCGGCGTGGTGGGCGGCCAGCCCGCGCAGCAGGCCCTCGCGCCACTCGTAGTAGCCGAGCACCGCCAGGTCCGCGTCGGCCAGATCGCCGCAGCGGTGGTCGATCACCTCGGCGATCCGCGCCCGGTCCGCCTCGCTGGTCAGCCGCAGCGGCGACCGCAGGCACTGGGCGACGGCCGCGTCGCACCCGGCCCGGGAGAAGACGAACGTGATGGCCGGCAGCAGCCCGGCGGCATCCAGGATCGTGATCACGTCCGGGCGCATCGGCGGCCGGTAGCCGTGGGCCCGCCCGTCGCGCCCGGACCCGCCCCGCCCCCCATGCCGGCGGGGGCCGTGCCAGCCGAGCAGCCGGTCCGCCTCCCGCCGGTGGCTGATGTGCTGGTGCAGCTGGGGGTTGACCTGCAGCCGGCCCGCACCGTCGGCACCGGCGCTGTGGTAGTCGAACAGGTCGAACAGCCGCTTGCCGACCAGCATGTGCTGCCAGAGCGGCACCGGCCGGTGCTCGTCGACCACCACGGCGGTGTCGCCGCGCACGGTCTGGATCCAGCCACCGAACTCCTCGGCGTTGCTGACGGTCGCCGACAGGCTGACCAGTCGGACCTCGTCGGGCAGATGCAGGATCACCTCCTCCCACACCGCGCCCCGCATCCGGTCGGCCAGGAAATGCACCTCGTCCATCACCACGTGCGAAAGTCCGTGCAACGCAGACGAGTCCGCGTAGAGCATGTTGCGCAGCACCTCGGTGGTCATCACCACCACCGGCGCGCCGGAGTTCACCGACAGGTCGCCGGTGAGCAGGCCGATCCGGTCCTTGCCGTAGCGCGCCGTCAGGTCGGTGTGCTTCTGGTTGCTCAACGCCTTCAGCGGCGTCGTGTAGAAGCATTTGCCGCCGCCGGCCAGCGCCAGGTGCACGGCGAACTCGCCGACCACGGTCTTGCCGGCCCCGGTGGGCGCGCAGACCAGCACGCCGCGGCCGTCGGCCAGCGCCCGGCAGGCCCGCCGCTGGAAGTCGTCGAGGGCGAACGGCAGTTCGGCGGCGAACCGGGTCAGTTCGGTCGGGTCGCTCACGGGTCCGCGGCCAGACGCGGGCTACGGCGCGTCAATGGGCGCCGCTTGGTCGTCGGGAATCTCGGCGGCGGCACGCTTGGCCGTGCGCTTGGCGTGCAGCCGGGTGATCTGGATGGCGCCCTCCAACAACAGGGTCAACGCCAGGCCGAGCGCGGTCATCGAGAACGGGTCGGAGCCGGGGGTGAACACCGCCGCGAAGGCGAACATCGCGAAGATCAGGCCGCGCCGCCACGATTTCAGCCGCTGGTAGCTCAGCACGCCGGCCAGGTTGAGCATGACGATCAGCAGCGGGAACTCGAAACTGATCCCGAACACCACCAGCAGGTTCACCAGGAAGCCGAAGTACTGGTCGCCGGAGAGCGCCGTCACCTGCACGTCGCTGCCGACGGTCAACAGGAAGTGCAGCGCCTTGGACAGCACCAGGTAGGCCAGCACCGCGCCGACGACGAACAACACCACAGCCGGGATCACGAAGGCGACCGCGAACCGGCGCTCCTTGCGGTACAACCCGGGCGTGATGAACGCCCACAGTTGGTAGAACCACATCGGGCAGGCCAGCACGATGCCGGCGGCCAACGCGATCTTGAGCCGGAGCATGAACTGGTCGAACGGCGCGGTGGCCAGCAGTCGACACTGCCCGTCGCCGCTGATGTCGGCGCGCGCCGACGCCGGCAGCGAACAGTACGGCTCACGCAGCCATTGACCGAGGCTCTCCAGGCCGAACAGCGAGTGTGAGTACCAGACGTAGCCGAAGACCGTGGTCAGCACGATGGCTGCCAGCGAGATCAGCAACCGGGTGCGCAGTTCGGCGATGTGCTCGACCAACGACATGGTGCCGTCCGGGTTGGCGCGGGCGCGCCTCAGCCGCGGGCCCATCCGTCGCAGAATTCCGGTGGTACGCAAATCGGTCAATTGTTCGGTGTGGCGGTTGCCCCCGGTGGGTTTGGGCGCGTGCTACCCGGATTGCCCGTCGGACGGGGGGTCGACCCGCTCGGACTGCACCGCGGTCGGTGGCCCGGCGGACGCATTCGGCGCCTCGGCCTTCGCGTCGTTCTGCAGTTCACGGACCTCGGCCTTGAAGATCCGCAACGACTTGCCGAGCGAACGCGCCGCGTCAGGGAGCTTTTTGGAGCCGAACAGCAGGACCACCACGGTCAGCAGGATCGCCCAGTGCCACGGACTCAGACCACCCACTTGGATACCTCCAGACGTCGACTCGATGCTACCGCAGCGGGTCGCCTCACCGGCCCGGCGTCGCCTGGTACGCCGCCAGTGCGGCCGCGGCCGCGGCGCGGACCTGTGCGGCCAGCGACTCCGGCGCCAGCACCTGCACGTCGGCACCGAGTCCCAGCAGCAGCCGGGTCAGCCACTCATCCGACGCGTAGGTCATGGTCACGTCGCTGGATCCGTCCGGCAACTGGCGCTGCGGCTGCATCGGGTAGTAGTCGAACATCCACGACGCCGCCGGCGCCAGCCGCAGGGTCACCGACGGCAACGACGGGTCGGCGTCGAACAGCGACGTGTCGGTCTGCACGGCCGGCTGCGGCGGCAAGGCCGGCTCGTCGAGCAGCTCGGCCGCGTCGATCCGGTCGAACCGGAACAGCCGGACCCCCTCGGCCACCCGGCACCACGCCTCCAGGTAGCTGTGGCTGCCGATCACCGCCACCCGGATCGGGTCGACGACCCGGTGTGACAGCGCATCACGCGACGCCGCGTAGTAGTCGATCGCCAGCGCCCGGGCCCGCTGCACCGCCTCCCGCACCGCAGCGGCCGGCCCCTCGGCGGTTCCCTCGGCGGGCTTCGCGAAGCCGGCGGCGACGCCGGCCGCGGCTTCGATCTTGGCGATCGCGGTGCGGGCGGCTTCCGGATCGAGCACGCCGGGGACGTCCGCCAGCGCCCGCAGCGCGGTCAGCAGCACGGTCGCCTCCGGCGACGTCAGCCGCAACGGCTTGTCCACCCCGGCCGAGAACACCACCTCGACGGTGTCGTCGGTGAAGTCGAAGTCGATCAGGTCGCCCGGGCCGTAGCCGGGCAGGCCGCACAGCCACAGCTGGGTGAGGTCCGTGTCCAGCTGGGCCGGGGAGACACCCAGCGCGACGGCCGCCTCGGCGCGGGTGATCTTCGGGTTGGCCTGAAAGTAGGGAACCATGTTCAGCAGCCGAACCAGCCGCGCGGAGATCGGTGTCATCGGCAGCTCCCGGCCTGCACCCGGGCCTGCAGCCGCGCCCGGACATCTTCGCGGAGCGACGCCGGTTCCAGCACGACGGCGTCGGCGCCGTATCCGGCGATCTCCTGGGTCAGCCGGTCGGTGCTGCCGATGTCGAGTTCGACGACGTCGCCGTCGCGGTCACCGAGGCGTCGCGACTCCAGCAGCGCACCGGCCCGTCGCAGCGCGGTGGCCCGCCCGGCGGCCAGCCACACCCGGGCGCGCCGCCCGGTCGGCGCGTCGCCGACCGCCGTGTTCACGATCTCCCGCAGGTTGGCATGGGCGGGGCGGGTGACCTCGCCGGCCGGTCCGATCGGCGTGACGTCACCGTCCACCCGCGACAGCCGGAACACCCGGGTGCCGTCCCGGTCGCGGTCGTAGCCGACCAGGTACCAGCGACCGTGCGCGGTGACCACGCCCCACGGCTCCACGGTGCGCACGGCGGCCGGTTCGGTGCGCGACGGCCGGTGCCGGAACTGCACCGCGCGCCCGGCGGCGATGGCGGCCAGCAGCGTCCCGAGCGCGTCCTCCGAACCGCGCAGCCCGGCCGGGCCGGTCGGTGAGATCGCCACCGCCGCGTCGGGATCGACGTCGACGCCGGCGGCCCGCAGCTTCAACACCGCCCCCTGGGTGGCGCCGATCAGCTCCGGTGACTCCCACAGCCGGGCCGCGATCGCCACCGCGGCGGCCTCCGCCCGGGTCAGCGCGATGTCGGGCAGCGCATACGCATCCCGGTTGATCCGGTAGCCCTCGATCGGGTCCAGCCCGGACACCCGGCCGGTCTCCAGCGGGATGCCCAGGTCGCGTAGCTCGTTCTTGTCGCGCTCGAACATCCGGGAGAACGCGTCGGCGCTCGGGCAGTCCTCGTAGCCGTGCACGCTGGACCGGATCCGCTCCGCGGTGAGGTAGCCCCGCGTGGAGAGCAGCGCGATGACCAGGTTGGTCAGCCGTTCGACTTTGGCGATCGCCACACCGAGCAGGATAAGCCAGATCCGTGCGCCACCCGGCCGGTGCCGCGTCATCCTCGCCCCGAAACGCCCGTCCTGGTCGGCTACATGCTGGCGATCAGCCGGCTCACCCGCTCGTCGACCGACCGGAACGGGTCTTTGCACAACACGGTGCGCTGCGCCTGGTCGTTGAGTTTCAGGTGCACCCAGTCCACGGTGAAGTCGCGGCCGGCCGCCTGCGCGGCGCTGATGAACTCGCCGCGCAGTTTGGCCCGGGTGGTCTGCGGCGGGGTGTCGACGGCGGCGTCGATCTCCTCGTCGGTGGTGACCCGCGCGGCCAGGCCCTTGCGCTGCAGCAGGTCGAACACGCCGCGGCCGCGTTTGATGTCGTGGTAGGC
>NZ_JBYCLB010000204.1:0-5234 GCF_057473705.1 Mycobacterium sp. TH-M15
GACACCCCCACCCTGGTCGGCCCGCCCGTCTGGTCGGGCCTGGGCCGGTCGGGGGTGGGCCGACGCGCGGTGGCGTCGTTCACTGTGCCCAAGCCGATCACCACTGCGGCCCGCGAGCTGGCCCGCTGCTGCCACACCACGGTCAACGTCGTGTTGCACGGCGCCTACGCCCAACTGCTGTGCGGGATGACCGGCCGCCGCGACGTCGCCTTCGGCACCACCGTGTCCGGCCGGCCCGCCGAGGTACCCGGCGCCGAGTCGATGGTGGGGCTGTTCATCAACACCGTGCCGGCGCGCGCGGCCCTGACCGCTTCCACCACCGCCGCCGACCTGCTGGCCCAACTGCACACCACCCACAACCAGACCCTGGACCATCAACACCTGGCGCTGAGCGAGATGCACCGCCTCACCGGCCACGAGCAGCTGTTCGACACGTTGTTCGTCTACGAGAACTACCCGCTCGACACCACCGCCCCGCTGGGCGTCGACGGGCTGACCGTCTCGGAATTCAGCAACCGGGAATACAACCACTACCCACTGACCATCCAAGCCCTGCCCGGCGCCGAACTGGGCCTGCGGATCGAATACGACACGGCCGCGTTCGACGCCGCGGACATCGAAGCACTGGCCCGACGATTCACCCGGGTGCTGGCCGCGATGGCCGATGACCCCACCCGCCCGCTGTCGACCATCGACGTCCTCGACGCCGCCGACCACGCCCGTCTACACAGCTGGGGCAATCACGCGGTGCTGACCCAACCCACCACAACCGGCGTCTCGATCCCGGCGGCATTCGCCACCAGGGTGGCACAGCACCCCGACGCCATCGCGGTCAGCGACCAGGGTCGCACCCTGAGCTACCGCGAACTCGACACCGCCGCCAACCGGCTGGCCCACCTGCTGAGCCGTCGCGGCGCGGTCCCCGGACAACGGGTCGCGCTGCTGATGACCCGCAGCGCCGACGCGATTGTCGCGATCATGGCCGTCCTGAAGACCGGTGCCGCCTACCTACCCGTCGACCCCGCGCTGCCGGACACCCGGATCGCGCTCATCCTGTCCGACGCCGCACCCATCGCCGTCCTGAGCACCACCGGGTTGCGCGATCGCTCGCAGCATCCTGACGTGCCCGTCATCACCGTCGACGACGCCGGCAACATCACCGAACCGCACCCCCCGCTACCCGACCCCCACCTCGACCCCGACGGCATCGCCTACCTGATCTACACCTCAGGAACCACCGGCACGCCCAAAGGCGTTGCCATCACGCATCGCAACGTCACCGAGCTGTTCCGCTCACTGCACACCCACCTGCCCCCGGCGGGGGTCTGGTCACACAGCCACTCGCTGGCCTTCGACGTCTCGATTCAGGAAATCTTCGGTGCGCTGCTGGGCGGCGGGCGGCTGGTGATCGTGCCCGAATCCAGCACCCTGGCACCCGCCCACCTGCGCGCCCTGCTCACCGCGGAACACGTCACCGTCCTCAGCCAAACCCCGTCGGAGGCAGGGGCGTTGTCCCCGGCGGGCTTGGAGTCGGTGGCGTTACTGATCGGCGCCGAGCCCTGTCCCGCCGAATTGGTGGATCGCTGGGCGCCGGGCCGGGCGATGCTCAATGTGTACGGCCCGACCGAGACGACGGTCGACGCGTCGATCAGTTCGCCCTTGACAGCGGGATCCGGTGTGGTGCCGATCGGTGCGCCGTTGTCGGGGGCGGCGTTTTTCGTGCTGGACGGGTGGCTTCGGCCGGTGCCGACGGGTGTGGTCGGGGAGTTGTATGTGGCCGGTCGTGGTGTGGGCCTGGGGTACCTGGGCCGGGCCGGGCTGACCGCGTCACGGTTTGTGGCGTGCCCGTTCGTGGCCGAGGGAGCGCCCCCGACACGGATGTATCGCACCGGAGACCTGGTGCGCTGGGGTGGCGATGGGCAACTGCACTACCTCGGGCGCGCCGACGAGCAGGTCAAAATCCGCGGCTACCGCATCGAACTCGGCGACGTCCAGGCCGCGCTGGCCGCCCAGGCCGGCGTCGAGCAAGCCGCGGTGATCGCCCGCGAAGACAGCCCCGGCGCCTTGCGACTGGTCGGCTACATCACCGGCACCGCCCACCCCGCCGACACCCGTGCGGCGCTGGCCGCGACGCTGCCCGCCTACATGGTGCCCGCCGCCGTCGTCGCCCTGAGCGCGCTGCCCCTGACGGTCAACGGCAAGCTCGACACCCGCGCGCTACCCGCGCCCGAATACTCAGACTTCGGCCGCCACCGCGCCCCCACCGACGCCCTCGAACACACCCTGGCCGACCTCTACGCCAACGTGCTCGGCGTCGAGCGCGTCGGCATCGACGACTCGTTCTTCGATCTGGGCGGGCATTCGCTGCTGGCCATGCGCTTGGCCGCACGCATCAGCGCCGCCCTCGGCGTCGACGTCCCCGTCCACACCATCTTCGACCAAGCCACCGTCGCCGCACTGGCCCAGTGGGTACGACCGCACATCGCCCAACCGGCCGTTGCGGCATTGACGGCGCACGAGCGGCCTGCGGTGATTCCGTTGTCCTTCGCCCAGCAGCGGCTGTGGTTCATCGACCAGTTACAGGGTCCGTCGCCGGTGTACAACATGGCGGTGGCGTTGCGGCTGTGCGGGCCGCTCGACATCGAGGCGTTGGCTGCGGCGCTGTGCGATGTGGTCGAGCGCCACGAAAGCCTGCGCACGCTGTTCGTCGCCACCGACGGCACTCCCGAGCAGTGCGTGCTGCCGCCCGAGCGGGCCAATTTCGGCTGGCAGGTCGTCGACGCCAGCGGATGGCCGGCCGCCCGGCTGACCGAGGCCGTCAGCCTGGCGACGAAGTACGCTTTTGATCTTTCCACCGAGATCCCTTTGCAGGCAGAGGTTTTCCGGGTCAGCGACAACGAGCACGTGTTGGTGGGCGTGGTGCACCATATCGCCGCCGACGGCTTGTCGGTCACCCCGCTGGTTCGGGATCTGGGGATGGCCTACGGCGCCCGGTGCGCCGGACAGCCGCCCGACTGGCCCGCATTGCCGGTGCAGTACGTGGATTACACCTTGTGGCAGCGTGCGCAGCTCGGCGACATCGACGACGACGGCAGTCCCATCGCCGCGCAACTCGCCTACTGGGAGGGCGCTCTGGCCGGCATGCCCGAGCGGCTAGCGCTACCCACCGATCGGCCCTATCCACCGGTCGCCGACCAGGACGGCGACACCGTGGCGGTGGACTGGCCGGTTGAGTTGCAGCAGCAGGTTGTTCGGGTGGCCCGCGAACACAACGCGACCAGCTTCATGCTGATCCAGGCCGCCCTGGCCATCCTGCTGTCCAAGCTCAGCGCCAGTCCTGATGTGGCAGTGGGGTTTCCGATCGCCGGACGGCGCGATCCAGCGCTGGACGAGTTGGTCGGTTTCTTCGTCAACACCCTGGTGCTGCGCGTCGACCTGACCGGTGATCCCACCATCGCCGAGGTGCTGGACCAAGTCCGCGTGCGCAGCCTGGCCGCCTACGAGCATCAAGATGTGCCCTTCGAAGTCATCGTCGAGCGGCTCAACCCCACCCGGTCCCTGACTCACCACCCCCTGGTGCAAGTGTTGCTGGACTGGCAACACCTGCCGGCCGATACCGGCCAGACCACCGCCGGGCTGACTCTCGGCGACCTCGCCGTCACCCCGCTGCCGGTGGACACCCACACCGCCCGGGTGGACCTGTCGTTTTCGTTGGCCGAGCGGTGGAGCAACGACGGTGAACCCGCCGGGATCGACGGTGCGGTGGAATTTCGCACCGACGTGTTCGACACCGCCGGCGTCGCGCTGCTGGTCACCCGGTTGCGGCGGGTGCTGGCGGCAATGACCGCCGACCCGGCCCGCCGGCTCTCGTCGATCGATCTGCTCGACCAGTCCGAGCATGCCGACCTGGATCGGTGGGGCCACCGGGCGGTGTTGACTCATCCCGCACCCACTCGGGTGTCGGTTCCGACGCTGTTCGCCGCGCAGGTGGCCAGGAAACCGGGGGCCGAAGCGGTGACCTTCGGGAACCTGTCGATCACCTACCGACAGCTCGACGAAGCCGCTGACCGGTGGGCGCACCTGCTCGCCGACCGAGGGGTCGGCCGGGGTGCCTGCGTGGCAGTGGTCCTGGAGCGCTCGGCGCAGGCCGTGGTCGCGATGCTCGCGGTCCTGAAAACCGGTGCGGCTTACCTGGCGATCGACCCCGCGCTGCCCGACGCGCGGATCGGGTTCATGCTCGACGACGCCGCCCCGGTCGTCGCGATCACCAGCGCCGGGTTGCGCACTCGGCTGCACGGGCGCGACCTCCCGGTCATCGATGTCGACGACCAGTTTGTGCACGCACAGCCCCGCACCGCGCTGCCGGTACCCGACCCCGACGACATCGCCTACCTGATCTACACCTCGGGCACCACCGGAACACCCAAAGGCGTTGCCGTCACGCACCACAACCTGAATCATCTGGCGGCGTCCTCGCCCCGGAGCCTGCCCGCGACGCAGGTGTGGACGCAGTGCCACTCGTATGCGTTCGACTTCTCGGTGTGGGAGATCTGGGCCGCGTTGTTAGGCGGCGGGCGGCTGGTGGTGGTCCCCGATTCGGTGGTCCGCTCCCCCGACGACTTCCAGGCGCTGCTGATCGCCGAACAGGTGAACGTGCTCACCCAAACGCCGTCGGCGGTAGCCGCCCTGAGCCCGGAGGGGCTGGATGCGGTGGCGCTGCTGCTCGGTGGCGAGGCCTGTCCGTCCGAGGTGGTGGATCGCTGGGCGCCGGGTCGGGTGGTGATCAACGCCTACGGCCCCACCGAGGCCACGGTGTACGCCTCGCTGAGCGCGCCGCTGTCGGTGGGCGTCGACGTGGTGCCGATCGGCGCGCCGGTGTCGACGACGGCGCTGTTCGTGCTCGACGAATGGTTGCGGCCGGTGCCGACGGGTGTCGTCGGGGAGTTGTATGTGGCGGGCCGGGGTGTGGGCCTGGGGTATCTGGGCCGGGCCGGGCTGACCGGATCGCGGTTTGTGGCGTGCCCGTTCGTGGCCGCGGGAGCACCCACGACACGGATGTATCGCACCGGAGATCTGGTGCGCTGGCGTCCCGACGGCCAACTCCACTACCTCGGGCGCGCCGACGAGCAGGTCAAGATCCGCGGGTATCGCATCGAGCCCGCTGAAGTCGAGGCCGCACTGGCCGCCGTCGACGGTGTGCAGCAGGCGGTGGTGATCGCTCGCGAAGACCGTCC
>NZ_JBYCLB010000205.1:0-4725 GCF_057473705.1 Mycobacterium sp. TH-M15
GCCGACACCCAGAACCCGGGTCACACGCTGCGGCAGACGCTGGTCGGCGACCGGCCGGAGCACGAGTGGGCCGCCGACCCGCGCATCCGCGACGTTCTCGACGGCCTGGTCCCCGACATCGGCTGGGACACCGCGGTCGCCGCCCTCTCCGGTGGCCAGCGCCGCCGGGTGCAGCTGGCCACGCTGCTGATCGGCGACTGGGACGTGATCGCCCTCGACGAGCCCACCAACCACCTCGACGTCGAGGGCATCGCCTGGCTGGCCGGGCACCTGCGGCGACGCTGGCCGGCGACCGGCGGGGCGCTGCTGGTGGTCACCCACGACCGCTGGTTCCTCGACGAGGTGGCCACCAGCACCTGGGAGGTGCACGACGGGATCGTCGAACCGTTCTCCGGCGGTTACGCCGCCTACATCCTGCAGCGCGTCGAACGGGACCGCCTGGCGGCCGCGGCAGAAGCCAAGCGGCAGAACCTGTTACGCAAGGAACTCGCCTGGCTGCGGCGGGGGGCGCCGGCCCGCACGTCGAAACCGAAGTTCCGGATCGACGCCGCCAACCAACTGATCGCCGACGTGCCGCCGCTGCGCAACACCGTCGCGCTGGCGACGCTGGCCACCGCCCGGCTGGGCAAGGACGTCGTCGACCTGCTGGACGTGTCGGTGTCTTTCGACGGTCGCCCGGTGCTGCGCGGTGTCGAGTGGCGGCTCGCCCCCGGGGAACGAAGCGCCATCGTCGGCGCCAACGGCGCCGGCAAGTCCACCCTGCTCGGCCTGATCGCCGGCACCGTGCACCCCGACGGCGGCCGGGTGCGGCGCGGCAAGACGGTCCGGTTGGGGATGCTCGACCAGCAGGGCGACGCGTTGACCGAGGCCGCCGGCGACCGGGTCGCCGAGGTGCTGAGCCGGCTGCCCGGCGGATACCAGCTGGGCGGCCGGGAGGTCACCCCGGCGCAGCTGCTGGAGCAGCTCGGCTTCCGGCGCGATCAGCTCTCCGCGCGGGTCGGTGAGCTCTCCGGCGGCCATCGACGACGGCTGCAGCTGATGCTCACCCTGCTGGCCGAGCCGAATGTGCTGCTGCTCGACGAACCGACCAACGACGTGGACACCGAGATGCTGGCGGCCCTGGAGGACCTGCTGGACTCCTGGCCGGGGACGCTGATCGTCGCCTCCCACGACCGCTACCTGCTGGAGCGGGTCACCGACCAGCAGTACGCCATCCTGGACGGACGGCTGCGCCACCTGCCCGGCGGGATCGACGAGTACCTGGAACTGGCCGCGGCGGCCGGCGCGGCATCGGCGGCGCGCCCGGCGTCGGGTTCGCCGCCGCCCGCGGGCCGGTCCGGCGCGGAACTGCGGGCCACGCAGAAGGAGCTGACCGCCGTGGACCGCCGACTGGCGCGGCTGGCCGAGGCGATCGACGCCAAACACCACCAGCTGGCGGCGCACGACCAGTCCGATCACACCGGCCTGACCCGGCTCACCGCGGAGCTGCGCGCGGTGCAGCAGCAGGTCGAGCAGCTGGAGGCCCGCTGGCTGGAGCTGTCAGAGCGGCTGGAGTGACGGCGTGCGACAATTACCGCCCTGATGAGCACTGACCCGGAGATCGACAGACTGACCGCCGCGGTCGACGGCTATCCGGACGTCGTGGAGCTGCGGCTGCGGCTGATCCGACTGCTGACCGAGCGGGGCCGCACGGCCGAGGCACTCGTCCAGGCCGGCGAGACACTGCGGTTGGCCCCGGAGAACCCCGACGTTCGGGCGGCGGTGGCACAGCTGGGCGCCGCGGTCGGCGAGCCGGCTGGTCCGGTCTCCGCCGAGGGCACCGCTCCGATCGGATTCGATTGGACCAAAGCCGAATCCGACGTAGACGGGATCGTGCCGCCGCAGTACCTGGGTGAGCGGCCGGCGGCTGCGCCCGCAGACGTCGTCGCACCCCGGACGGCGACCCGGCTGGCTGCCGTGGCCGGGATGGACGAGGTCAAAGCACAGATCCAGCGATCCTTCATCGGGCCGCTGCGCAATCCGGAGCTGGCCCGCGCCTACGGCACCGGCGCCGGCGGCGGTCTGTTGCTCTACGGGCCGCCCGGCTGCGGCAAGACGTTCATCGCCGCGGCCATCGCCGGTGAACTCGAGGCCAACTTCTATCCGGTCGGGGTCCCCGACGTGGTCGACATGGCGACCGGGACTACCGAGCAGACGCTGCAGGAGCTGTTCGCCACCGCCCGCACCACCACACCGTCGGTGATCTTCTTCGACGAGATCGACGCGATCGGCCAGAAACGTTCCCAGCTGCGCGGAGCTAATGTGCTGCGCCAGTTGGTGACTCGGCTGCTCACCGAGCTCGACTCGGCCCGCAACGACGGCGTGTTCGTGCTCGGCGCCACCAACCACCCGTGGGACATCGACACCGCGCTGCGCCGGCCGGGCCGGCTGGATCGGATGCTGTTCGTCTCACCACCCGACGACGCCGCCCGGGCCGCGCTGATCCAGGCCAACTTCGCCGGCCGGCCGATCGCCGGCATCGACCTTCCGGCGATGGTCGCCGCCACCACCGGCTACTCCGGTGCCGATGTCGCATTCCTGTGCCGGACGGCGGCGCAGCACGCGATGGCGGAGTCCGCGGAGACCGGGCAGCCGCGCTACATCACCATGGCCGACGTGCGGAACGCACAGCAGGCGATCACACCCAGCACCGGCCCGTGGTTCCGATTGGCCCGCAACGTCGTCGAGTTCGGCAATCAGGACGGCGCCTTCGACGACCTGGCCGCCTACCTCAAGCGCAACCGGCGCGGACGCGGGTAACCGAACCGGCTACCCGGGCGGTTGACGGGGCAGCGTCGACCGGCTCGGCAGGTCCAGGTCCGACGACGGCGGCCTGACCCGGGGTGCCGGCCGTTCCGGGCAGCACGACCGCGCGTCGGGGAAGTCGGCCGCCCGGGTCTCGCCGGCGCAGACACTCACCAGCCACCCGGACACCACCGCGAACGCCAGCCAGGCCGCGACGCCGACCAGCGCCGACCGCCGCGAGGCCGACTGCCGCCATGCCTTGATGGTGATCTCCAGGCCGACCACCGCCAGCACGATCGGCAGCAGCGCCAGGGCGGCCCAGAGGGCGCCCGGTCGACCGGCGAAGCCGTGGAACAGCCACCCAACGCCGATCGGCAGGCCGAGCCCCAACAGCCAGACGAACCAGTTCCCGGTCTGGTCGTGCACGTGGGCCGCGAGGTCGACGTCGCCGCCCGGGCGGATCCAGCCCAACGTCACCAGCAGGTGCGCCAGCCCGGCGACCAGACAGCCGACGATCAGCCCGAGATAGCCCGCGCGCACCCCGTCGGCATCGAACGCGACGGTTATCAGCAGCGTCGAGAAGACCGCCACCACCAGCGCCAGCATCGCGACCAGCACACCCGTGGCCGCCGATGGGCTACGCCAGAGCCGTTTCGACAGATACCCGCGGGGCAGCCGCTTGCGCGTCCGGTGAAACAGTCCGGTCCAGCCGACAATCAACAGGGCGCCCGCCAGCGGTGCCAGGTGCGTCATCGTCTCCGGCGGAACCCATGCCGACGCCAGCAGCACCACCAGCGCATAGACCCACACCCCGCTGGCCAGTCGGGCAACCGCGGCCCACACCACCTCCGCCAACGCATGCCGGGTGCGTCGGTCGGTGGGAGCACCGGCCAGGATGCCGACCAGTGCCGCCGCTTTCGTCCCGGTGAGTGGTTCATCGAGAGCCTGCATGGTCCGCAGGTCCACATTCCCGGGGTCGGCGCGAAGTCCGGTCGCGGCCAGGGTGGCCGCCAGCCGGTGGTCGTGGATCCGCTCGGCGGCTCGCGCCGCCTCGAGCAGCACGCCGGCGTTATCGGGGGCCAGGGTCAGCACCCGGTCGATTGCGGCCACCACGGCGCGTCGCTCCGCGGCGGTGACCGCGCCGACCGACAAGCACATCGCCAGCAGCGCGTGCGCACCGGCGTCGTCCGGGTCCGTTTCGACGGCGCGGTGCGCCGCGGCGACGGCATCGTCCAGCCGTCCGGCCGCCAGGGATGTCACCGCGAGCACCTCGACGGTCCGCGCTCCCGGATCCGGGTCGTTGTCGACCGCCGAGAGCGCCGCCCGGTGGGCGGTGACCGGATCGTCGGCCAGCAACGCCAGCTCGGCTCGCGCCACCAGAACGTCGGGGTTGTCCGGCTCAGCGGCGAGGCAGGCATCCACCAGTTCGATCGCATCCGGTGTGCAGCCCAGGTTCACCAGGGTCCGGGCCCGATCGAGGTTCGCGTCGATGTCCACGTCAGGGCGCCAGGTGCGACCGCAGCGAGTCGGCCTGCTCGCGCACCGACCGCAGCTGCGCGGCGACCGCGTCCGGCGCCGTGCCGCCGTGCGCGTTGCGCGAGGCCACCGACCCGGCCACGGTGAGCACGTCGCGGACCTGCGGGGTGAGGTCGGGGCTGATCGCGCGCAGCTCGTCGTCGGTCAGTTCGGCCAGGCCGACCCCGCGCCGCTCGGCCACTTGCACCGCCGCGCCGGCGGCCTCGTGGGCGTTCCGGAACGGCACCCCCTGGCGGACAAGCCATTCGGCGATATCGGTGGCCAGCGTGTAGCCGGCCGGCGCCAGCGCCGCCATCCGCTCGACATCGAAGGTGAGTGTGCCCACCAGCCCGGCCATCGCCGGCAGCAGCAGCTCCAGCTGAGCCGCCGAGTCGAACACCGGCTCCTTGTCCTCCTGCAGGTCCC
>NZ_JBYCLB010000206.1:0-2413 GCF_057473705.1 Mycobacterium sp. TH-M15
TCACGAATTCCACGGCGACTGGAACTACACGCTCACCGCCGACCACACCGCGACACGCCCACCAGAACCCGATTAATTACTGCGCGAGCCCTAACCAGGAGGTATGTTGGCTTCGATCTTGACCGGGCAGCGGACCGGTTGATCCTGGTCGGCCTACTTGGCGCCCTGGCTCGCTACCGCGGCGGCCCCGGCGGCCGCGGCCTCCGGGTCCAGGTAGCTGCCGCCGGCCACCGTCGGCCGCAGCTCGGCGTCCAGGTCGTAGCGGAGCGGGATGCCGGTGGGGATGTTCAGCCCCACCACGTCGTCGTCGGAGATGCCGTCGAGATACTTCACCAGCGCGCGCAGCGAGTTGCCGTGCGCGACGATCAGCACCGTCTTCCCCGACCGCAGGTCCGGCACGATGACGTCGGTGAAGTACGGCAGGAACCGGGTCACCACGTCGGCCAGGCATTCGGTCAGCGGGCCGCCGCCGACGTCGGCGTAGCGCGGGTCGGTGTCCTGGCTGAACCGGCTGCCGACCTCGATCGGCGGTGGCGGGGTGTCGTAGCTGCGCCGCCACGTCATGAACTGCTGCTCGCCGTACTTCTCCTTGGTCTCGGCCTTGTTCAGCCCCTGTAGCGCGCCGTAATGCCGCTCGTTCAGCCGCCAGCTGCGGTGCACCGGGATCCAGTGCCGGTCGGCGACGTCCAGCGCGATGTTCGCGGTGGTGACGGCCCGGCGCAGCAGCGAGGTGTACACCACGTCCGGCAGCAGGCCGTGCTCGACCAGCAGCTCGCCCGCCCGCAGCGCCTCCGCGCGTCCCTTGTCGGTGAGATCCACGTCCACCCAGCCGGTGAACTGGTTACTGGCGTTCCATGCGCTCTCGCCGTGGCGGAGCAGTACCAAGGTCGCGGTCTGTGCCATGGCAGCAAGTCTGTCAGGTTCTGCCGGCCCGGGGTCGGCGCGGGTGGGATCGGAGACCCGGCTCGAATAGAGTTGACCGCAGCCGATCGCCATCAAACCCGGGGGTGTCGACGATGTCAGCTGCTCTGCCCGCAGCCCGCAGGATCGCCTGCGCGCTGGTGGCCCTGGCCGTCTGCGGTTCATTGCCGGCGTGCGGCGGCCGGCAGACAAAGTCCAGGCCGAAGCTCTTGCCGCCGGCTACGTCGACGACCGCGCCGCCGAGCACGGCGCCGGCCACACCATACGACATCTTCCGCGTCGACCGGGTCACGGCCGCATTCCCGTCGGGCTTCACCACGGTGGCCTACCCGGCGATGACGCCGAACCTGAAGGACTCATGGATCGCGGCGCTGCCCGGCACCCTTGTGGTGCCCACCCAGTGCCGTTCGATGGTCGTCCCGCCCTATGTGCAGCCTGCGCCGGACGCCGAGGCGGCCGGTGTCGACGCGCGCGGCGCCGGCGGCCGCATCCAGGTCGTCGCGCTGCGGTCACCGCAGCCCATCCCGCCGGTACCGGCGCCGCAAGGCTGTGGCCTCGGCCTGGTGGTGTCCGGCTCCCCGAGCGTCGCCGGGCCGGCCGAACGCGTCCCCACGCCGCAGATTCCCGGGGTGACCACCATGGGTGTGAAACTGACTCCGCTGGAGGAGAATCCGAAATATCTCCTCACGGCTGCCCTCGACGATCAGACCGTCGTCGTGGTCGCGGGCAATGTCGACCGGGCGGCCAACCCACAGCAGCTGATGCCCGATCTGCTCGGCAAGGCCGTCGCAGCCGTCCGTGGCGGCTGACCAGAGACGCTATCGATCTGAGTCGCCGGTCGGGGCGTCGTCGCCGGGCCCCGCATCATCGTCGACCGGCCGCAGATGCTCGAAGGCCCGCAGGTTCTTCGTCGACTCGCCGCGGTGCAGCCGCCAGCGCCACTCCTTCTCGATCGACGAGCGGAACCCCAGCTCCAGCAACGGGTTGAAGTCGGAGTCCACCGCTTCGAGCACTTGGCCGAGTACCCGGTCGATCTCGTCGGCGGTCACCGACGCCAGCGACATCCGGCCGACCAGATAGATGTCGCCGACCTGGTCCAGCGTGTAGGCCACCCCGTAGAGCCGGCGGTTACGGTTGAGCAGGAACCGGTAGACGCCCTCGTGGTTCTCGTCGGGCTGGCGGCAGACGAAGGCTTCGACACGCACCGAATGCTCGCCGACGCTCACCATGGTGTTGGTCTTGAGCTTGCGTTCGCCGGGCAGCTCCACGATCAGGTCGGGAAGTCCGCCATGGGCGCCGGGGTGGTGCGAATAGGTCAGCCCCGCCTTGTCGAGGGTGTCCTCGATCAGCTGCTGCACGGCGCTGCCCATCAGACCGCCCGCAGCCGCCGGCGCGCCGCGGCGAAGTCGTCGATCGCGGTCGCATAGCTGACCAGCTGCGCGTCCACGGTGCGCTCCCAGGAGAACGTCGACGCGTGGTCGATGGCGGCCTG
>NZ_JBYCLB010000207.1:0-2962 GCF_057473705.1 Mycobacterium sp. TH-M15
CGGACCCGGCGGCTTCGACTGCTCCGGGCTGGTGATGTGGGCGTTCGGTCAGGCGGGGATCGCGTTGCCGCACTCCAGCCAGGCGCAGGCCAACGGCGGGCAGCCGGTATCGCTCTCCGACTTGCAGCCCGGCGACGTGCTGACCTTCTATGGTGATGCCTCCCACTCCGGTATCTACGTGGGCGACGGCATGATGATCCATTCGTCGACCTACGGCCAGCCGGTTGCGGTCGTCCCGATGACCGCATCCGGCCCGATCCACAACGCCCGTCGTTACTGATCGACGCGTCCGCCGCTGGCTGATCACCCTGCTGGTCACCGAGCTGGTCGCCGCGGTGCTGGTCGTCTACGGCGCACCCGGAATCCGGCAAACGGTGGTTCGGACGCCGGCGGCCGATGCGCCGCTGGTCGTTGGTGATCACCGCAGCGTGGAGCTGGTCAACCGGGGTGGTGCGGCCGGAGCGGTATTGCTGGCCAGAGTCTCCGCCGAGATCGGTGACGCGGTCGACGCGGTGGAGGCGTTCTGGGGGACCGACTGGCCGCACCGCATCGTGCTGGTAGCCACCGGTTCCGACCGGCAGTTCGCCGCCGAGGCCGGCGGCCCCGGGCAGTGGTCCGATGTCGCGGCGGTCGCGGTCGCCGATCGGGTGGACCCGGGGCGGCGGATCGCCACCGGACAGCGGATCGTGTTCGCCCCGGGAGCGGGCGTGATGAGCGTCGAAGCGCTGCGGATCGTGTTGGGACACGAGCTTTTTCATTACGCCGCCCGGGCCGACACGACCGCCGACGCACCCCGCTGGCTGACCGAGGGGGTGGCCGACTTCGTGGCCCGGGGAGACACGGCGCAGGTCGTACCGGCCGCACTCCCGGCGGCCCTGCCGACCGACGCCGACCTGGACACCGCCGGGCCAGCCCGGGCCGAGGCCTACGACCGGGCGTGGCTGTTCGCCCGGTTCATCGCCGCGGAGTACCGGGCCGACACGCTGCGCCGGCTCTACCTGGCGGCGTGCGGGCCCGGTCACGCCGACCCGGCCACTGCCGTGCGCCAGACCCTGGGCCTCGACCTGCCCGGTGTGCTACGCCGCTGGCGGCAGTGGCTGCGTTGATTGCCCGACTCATCAGCGGGCCGTCCCCGGCCCGCATCGTCGTCGCGCTAACATCCCTCGAGTGAGTCGGGTTCTGCTGGTCACCAACGACTTTCCCCCGCGCCCCGGCGGCATCCAGTCCTACCTGGAGCAGTTCGCCCGGCGACTGGCCGGGGTCCACCAGCTGACCGTGTACGCGCCGCAGTGGAAGGGCGCCGACGATTTCGACCGGGCGGCCGTCGGCTACCGGGTGGTGCGACACCCGGGCACGCTGATGCTGCCCGGCCGGGCGGTCGGCACCCGGATGCACCGGCTGATCGGCGAAGAGGGCATCGACACCGTGTGGTTCGGCGCGGCCGCGCCGCTGGCGTTGCTGGCCGGGCGGGCCCGGGCCGCCGGTGCCCGGCGGGTGCTGGCCAGCACGCACGGCCACGAGGTGGGCTGGTCGATGCTGCCGGTCGCCCGGTCGGTGCTGCACCGGATCGGCGACACCGCCGACGTGGTGACCTTCGTCAGCCGCTACACCCGGCGCCGGTTCGGTTCGGCATTCGGCCGCGGCGCGGCGCTGGAGCATCTGCCGCCCGGGGTCGACACCGATCGATTCCGGCCCGATCCGGTCACTCGTGCCGAGCTGCGGGCCGGCTACGGCCTGGGTGAACGGCCCACCGTGGTCTGTGTCTCCCGGCTGGTGCCCCGCAAGGGCCAGGACATGCTGATCCGGGCGCTGCCGTCGATCCGGCAACGCGTCGACGGGGCCGTGCTGGTGATCGTCGGGGGCGGGCCGTACCGGGACCGGCTGCAGCGCCTGGCCGGCGAGTGCGGGGTGGCCGACCACGTGGTGTTCACCGGCGGGGTGCCGACCGGCGAGCTGCCCGCTCACTACGCGCTGGGCGACGTCTTCGCGATGCCGTGCCGCACCCGCGGCGCCGGACTGGACGTCGAAGGCCTGGGCATCGTGTTCCTGGAGGCTTCGGCAGCCGGCGTCCCGGTGGTCGCCGGCCGCTCGGGTGGGGCGCCCGAGACCGTGCTGGACGACAAGACCGGCCGGGTGGTCGACGGGACGTCGGTGGATCAGATCGGCGACGCCGTCGGCGGGTTGCTGGCCGATCCGGATCGGGCGCGCGCGATGGGTGCGGCCGGACGCGACTGGGTGACGACGAACTGGCGCTGGGAGACCGTCGCCGCCCGGCTGGCCGAACTGCTGCGGCCCTGACGGCTGATCGCCGCTGGCCCCGATGGCGGCGACCCGCTGCGCCCGGCTCCGCCGCGCTCGCACTCCCAGCAGCGAAGCCCCGTGGGGGCCGTCGAGGGATCGTGTCGACCCACGGCGCCACGACCACCCGCATAGCCCGCTGGCACGGTTGTCGGGCAAACGGATCGCGTTGTTCAGTCCCGGCATGCTCGTGGCCGCTCTTGCCGCCGAGTGCACCGCCGCCGGTGGCCGGTTGGATCGAGCCGGAACCCGCTCGACCGCGATGAGCCAGCACTGCCTGTGCGGGCAGCCAGTGCCCAAGACGCTCGCTCAGCGCATCCACGACTGCCCACGCTGCGGGCTGCGCGGCGACCGCGACATCGTCTCCGCCGCCCTGGCCAACCCCGACGATCCGCGCACCGCGGCCGTCGATTACCGACTTGCCCACGCCCTGCGCGATGGGTTGGCCTCCCAGCAAGAGTGGGAGGGATCAGTCAACCGGCACCAGCCACCAACACCATCCGGTGACGGATCGGCCAGGACCGGCAGCCACCACCTGGTGGCCTCTGCTGAACAAGCAGCACCCGGCCCACCCCCGAACAGACCACGCCCGCAGCGTGGACGTCGCGGGACCAGCCGAAAACAACTAGCCCCCCAAGCTGATTGGCGCTGCATGACCCATTAC
>NZ_JBYCLB010000208.1:0-4541 GCF_057473705.1 Mycobacterium sp. TH-M15
ATTCCGCAGCGCCGACGAGGTACTGCTCAACGGCGTGCAGGGCATCACCGACCTGATCACCACGCCCGGCCTGATCAACGTCGACTTTGCCGACGTCAAGGGCATCATGAGCGGTGCCGGCACCGCGTTGATGGGCATCGGCTCGGCGCGCGGCGACGGCCGGGCGCTCAAGGCCGCCGAGATCGCGATCAACTCCCCGCTGCAGGAGGCGTCCATGGAGGGGGCGCAGGGCGTGCTGATGTCGGTCGCCGGCGGCAGCGACCTGGGCCTGTTCGAGATCAACGAGGCCGCCTCGTTGGTGCAGGACGCCGCGCACTCGGATGCCAACATCATCTTCGGCACCGTCATCGACGACTCGCTCGGCGACGAGGTGCGGGTCACGGTCATCGCGGCCGGCTTCGACGCCAGCTCGCCCAGCCGCCGGCTGGTGCTGGGCAAGGCCGGCGAGTCGATCGCCGCCGGCAAGGCCGGCAAGATCACCACGGCGCTGTTCGACCCGATCGACGCGGTGAGCGTCCCGACGCCCACCAACGGCGCAACGGTGAGCGTGGGCGGCGGCCGCGACGACGACGGCGGCGACATCGGCGACGACGACGTCGACGTGCCGCCGTTCATGCGCCGCTAGCCGGCGGTCGCCGACGATACTGGGCCGGTGAGCTTTCGCATCCGCCGGGTGACCACCACCCGCGCCGGCGGCGTGTCGGCGCCGCCGTTCGACACCTTCAATCTCGGCGACCACGTCGGCGACGACCCGGCCGCGGTGGCCGCCAACCGGGCAAAGCTGGCCGCGGTGACCGGTCTGGGCGCGAACCGGCTGGTGTGGATGAACCAGGTGCACGGCGATCGGGTGGAGATCGTCGACGGGCCGCGCGTCGCCGCGGTGGACGACACCGATGCGCTGGTGACCGTTGTTCGCGGCCTGGGCCTGGTGGTGGTCACCGCGGACTGCGTGCCGGTGTTGCTGGCCGATGCCCGGGCCGGCGTGGTCGCCGCGGTGCACGCCGGCCGGGTCGGCGCGCAGCGCGGGGTGGTGGCTCGCGCTGTGGCGGCGATGCTGTCGGTCGGCGCGCAGCCATCGGATATCTCGGCGCTGCTCGGGCCGGCGGTGAGCGGCGACAACTACGAGGTGCCCGCGACGATGGCCGACGAGGTGGAGGCGGCGCTGCCCGGGTGCCGGACCGCCACCTCGGCCGGCACCCCCGGGCTGGACCTGCGCGCCGGAATCGCCGGTCAGCTACGGGATTTGGGTATCGGCGCGATCGACATCGATCCGCGTTGCACGGTCGACGACCCGGACCTGTTCAGTTACCGGCGCGACATCCGCACCGGGCGGCTCGCCTCGGTGACCTGGTTCGAATGAGCTCATCGATCGGATTCGGCGTGTCGATCCCGCGCTGAACGGCCGGTGGCGGTTACCGTCACGATTACTAGTCACTCCCGTCACATCTTCATCACCGAGATGGTTCGCCAGGAGCTTGGAAGGGTCCCATGATGAGCACACTGCACAAGGTCAAGGCCTACTTCGGCATGGCCCCGATGGAGGACTACGACGACGACTACTACGACGACGCCGTCGAGCAGCCGCCGTCGCGCAGCTACCCCCGGCGGACGGAACGCTTCGACGAGGACGGCTACGACGGCTACGACGACGAGTACGACGACCCGCGCGCCGAGGCCGCCGAGTTTGCACCCGCCGGTTACCGCGGCGGCTACGGCGACGAACCCCGGTTCCGGTCACCGCGCCAGTTCGACCGGCCCCGGTTCGCGTCTGTGCGCGGCGCCACTCGCGGCGCGCTGGCGATGGACCCACGCCGGATGGCGATGCTGTTCGACGAGGGCAGCCCGATGTCGAAGATCACCACGCTGCGGCCGAAGGACTACGGCGAGGCGCGGACCATCGGAGAGCGGTTCCGGGACGGCACCCCGGTGATCATGGACCTGGTGTCGATGGACAACGCCGACGCCAAGCGTCTGGTCGACTTCGCCGCCGGGCTGGCCTTCGCGCTGCGCGGCTCGTTCGACAAGGTCGCGACGAAGGTGTTCCTGCTGTCGCCGGCCGACGTCGACGTCTCCCCGGAGGAGCGCCGCCGGATCGCCGAGACCGGCTTCTACGCGTACCGGTAGGGCCGGGCCCGGGACCGCGATCGGCGCGGATCGGGGAATCGGTAGGCTGACGGCAGTCGAGCCGGTCGGAGAGCCGTTACCGGCGCACCGTTATCAGTGAGGTCGGACTCCGTTGGCGCTGTTCTTTGCAATCATCGGCTATTCGCTGTTCGTGTTCTGGCTGCTGCTGATCGCGCGGATCGTCGTCGAGTTCGTCCGTTCGTTCAGCCGGGACTGGCAGCCGCGCGGCGCCACCGTGGTGATTCTGGAGCTCATCATGAGCGTCACCGACCCGCCGGTGAAGTTGCTGCGCCGATTGATCCCGCAACTGACCATCGGTGCGATCCGGCTGGACCTGTCCATCATGGTGCTGCTGCTGATCGCGTTCATCGGCATGGATCTCGCGCTGCAGCAGGTGAATTGACCCGAGTTCAGACCCGGGTCAGCCGCAGCCGCCAGGCCTCCGGACCACGCTCCTCGTAACCGACCGCCAGACGCCCGCCGCTGCGCTCGGCAAGCTGGTGCAGCAGCGGGATCGGGTCGTGCGGGGCGACCAGGATCATCGAACCACCGACCGGCACGGCGTCGAAGGCGCCGAACACGGTGGCGTGCCGGATCGCGTGCGGGATCTCCCGGACGTCGAGCTCGGGCATGCCCTCGTCGGTCTCACCGCAGCTGCATCCGGCATGGCCATGGCCACCATGGCCGTGGCCGGCAGGTTCGTGCCCGGCCTGCTCGTGGCCGTGTCCGGCTGCGCCCGGTGCCGGTGCCGGCAGCTGGGCGGCCAGGTCGGCCAGCGACGCCCCGCTGGTCTCGGCCAGCGCGGGCAACAGCAGGTCGGCCACCTTGCCCAGCAGGGCCTCCAGCAGCACCCGCAGCGACTCGACGTGGGCGGCGATCTGCACCCGGTCGTTGTCCCGGGCGATCCGTGCCGCCGCCTGCTCGGCCAGGTGGGTCTCGCCGAGCAGACCCTCGACCAGCAGCCGGGCTCGCTCCACGCTCGACGCCGCCGGATAGATCAGCTCCACCGCGGCCCGCAGCTCCGGGCGGACCACCTGGTCGATGAAGCCCTGGACCGCGCGGTGCGCGTCGTCGAACGCCGAGCCGGCGGTGCCGACCGCGGCGAAGACCGCCGCTCCGAGCGCTGCTTGGCGGCCGAGCAGCTCGGCGTAGCGGGACCGCACTTCGTCCACCGCCGCCGAATCGGCCGCACTCGTCGCCACCACCACGTCGTTCGTTGTCATCCCTGGTTTCCTTCCGTCCGTCGCATCGTCGCCCGGCCCGCCAGCCGACCTGCCGCCAATTTAATACAGGTAACTCCTGTGAATAATCTGGGGGCCGCGGTTCCGCCGGCCGGGCCCGCGTGGAAGCGCCGCGACGGCGGCGGTCGCCGCGTGCTGCGTCACGGATATCGCAGTCCGGTGACGCAGCCCACTGCGATGATCTGCGCTATCCGAGATTTCTATGGCACCAATTTGAAATTTATTCTTAATGTCAATCTCATTGCCGACTACCGAGCCCGGTGTGACAGGATGGACGGCAGTTACGATATTGGCGTATTTTCCGACTGATCCCTGGGCCGATCTACACTGACAGATCGGCCGAAAAGATCGGTCTCACGTCCAGACCCAAGGGGGCAGACAATGCCGCTGACACCGGCCGACGTACATAATGTTGCGTTCAGTAAGCCGCCGATCGGCAAGCGCGGCTACAACGAGGACGAGGTCGACGCCTTTCTAGACCTTGTCGAAGGCGAACTGACCCGGCTCGTCGAGGAGAACGCCGACCTTCGGCAGCGGGTGGCCGAGCTCGACCAGGAGCTGGCCACCGCCCGCAGCGGTGCGGGAGCGGCAGCGGCCCCCGCCGCGTTGCCGGCCTACCCGCCGGTGCCGGAGCCCGAGCCGGAGCCGGTGCCGGTGCCGGTGCCGCCGGTTGCCGCCCGGCCGTCGGCGGACCAGGACCAGGAGCTCAAGGCGGCAAGGCTGATGTCGCTGGCCCAGGACACCGCGGACCGGCTGACCCGAACCGCGCAGGCCGAGTCCGAGAAGGTGATGGCCGACGCGCGCGCCAACGCCGAGCAGATCCTCAGCGAGGCCCGCTACACCGCGGATACGACGGTGGCCGAGGCCCGGCAGCGCGCCGAGGCGTTGCTCAGCGATGCGCAGACCCGCGCGGAGGCGCAGCTGCGCCAGGCCCAGGAGAAGGCCGATGCGTTGCAGTCCGACGCCGAGCGCAAGCACTCGGAGATCATGGGCACCATCAACCAGCAGCGCAGCGTGCTGGAGGGCCGGCTGGAACAGCTGCGCACGTTCGAGCGGGAGTATCGGACCCGGCTCAAGACCTATCTGGAATCCCAGCTGGAGGAGCTCGGCCAGCGGGGTTCGGCCGCGCCGGTCGATGCCACCGCCGTCGGCGACACCGGCGGCTTCAACCATTTC
>NZ_JBYCLB010000209.1:0-2999 GCF_057473705.1 Mycobacterium sp. TH-M15
TGACCACCGGTTCGTTGGCGCGCGCGATCTCCCTGCACGTGCGGATCATGCATGTCAGTGTCCGGGCGAGGGTCAAACAGCATCCGGAATGGGACAGCCGGCGGTGGGGGCTGCCGATCAGCCAGTCGGCGATGCTGCTGACCCTGCTGGGCGGCAGTGTCGCACCGGCGCTGGGCCTGTTCGCGCTCGGTTTCATCACCTCGCCGGCCGAGACGCGCGCCGTCCTGCATTTCAACCGGTACTGCGGCCACCTGGTCGGTGTGCGGTGCGACTATTTCCCGCAGAGCCTGCTCGACGGGTGGCGCATCCTGTTCATGGCCGACGCCGCCCGCAGCTACGACTCCGGCCCGGTCAGCGCGGAACTCGTTGAATCGTTCCCGGCCGCGTTCGCGCCCAAACCCGGCCAGCGCGGCCTGGATTGGCTGCGAGCCCAGTACCACTACCGGATTCAGGCCGGCTTCAGCGGTCTGTACATGCTGCCCGGCAATCGCCGCCGATACCGGTTGCCGTCGCCGCTGCCGGGAATCGCGCTACTGCTGTCCCGCGCTCCGCTGATCGCCGGGCTGGAGGTCGGTCGCCGGGCGGTCCCCGGGCTCGACCGCGCCTGGCAACGGTATGCGCTGCACCGCTGGGAAGACTGGCTGCGATGGGAATCCGGTGGTACTGCCGGGAAATTCGAAGCCGCGACCCCGCTGCGGCGTTAGCTGGGCACCGTCGCTAGTCGTTAGTCCAGCTCCAGAGCGGCTTGCTCCAGGTCCAGCCCGTGCAGCACGGTGCGCAGCACCTGGTCGTCGATGTGCCCGTGGTCGCGCTCGGCGATCAGCGCATCACGCTCGGCGGCCAGCATCTCCAGTCGCAACCGGCGAAACGCGGCCGCGGCGCTTTCGTGGTCGTCGTCGTCCGGTTCGTCCTGCCGCAGCCGCTCCCGGGCCGCGTTGCGCCGCCGGGTGTTGAACGCCCGCAGGGATTCCGCGGCGCGTTCCACGGTGGGTGACGGCTCGGTTGCCGCCAGCAGGTCGTCCAGCCGTTCGGCGGCCGCGCGGGCGGCGTTGTCCCGTGCGGTGGCGGCGGCGATCGCGTCGTTCTTCGCCTGCTCGCCGTGCACGCCGAGCCGGCGGATCAACCACGGCAGGGTCAGTCCGTGCAGCAGCAGGGTGCCGACTACCACCACGAAGGTCAGGAACACCAGCTGCGGGCGGCCGGGGAATCGGTCCCCGGCCAGCGTCGTTGCCGGCACACCGAACGCGGCCGCCAGCGACACCACTCCGCGCATGCCCGACCACGCCAGGATGAAGACCTGCCCGCGGGTCGGCGCCGGCGCCCCGGTGCGGATCCGGCGCGGTAAAGCCCGCGGCAGGTAGGCGAACGTGGTCACCCATACCAGCCGGACCGCCAGCAGGGTGCCGAACACCGCCCCCGACGCGACCGCCAGCGTGGCGAACCGGGCGCCGTGCATGTTCTGCACCACGGTCGGCAGCTGCAGGCCGATCAGCAGGAAGGCCACCGACTCCAGCACCAACTGCATCGCCCGCCAGGCCGCCTGGTCCTGCAGCCGGGTGGCGTAGTGCGCGCGGGTGAACCGCTGGCCCAGGATCAGGGCGGCGACGACGACGGCCAGCACCCCGGAGCCGTGGATGTCCTCGGCGACCAGATAGGTCAGGAACGGGGCGAGCAGCCCGATCGCGCTCTCCACCAGCGGGTCGGTCAGCCGCGCCCGGATGAACACCAGCGCCGCGCCCAGCACCACGCCGACCGCGATGCCGCCGACCGCGGCCAACACGAAGGTGGCCAGGCCCGTCCGCCAGCCGACCGCGGTGCCGATCGCCGCGCCCAGCGCCACCTTGTAGGCGGTCAGCGCGCTGGCGTCGTTGAGCAGGCTCTCGCCGCCCAGCAACGTCATGATCCGTCTCGGCAGCCCGAGCCGGCGGCCCACCGCGGTCGCCGCTACCGCATCCGGTGGTGCCACGATCGCCCCCAGGGTGAGTGCGGCGGCCAGGGTCAGCTCCGGAACCGTGTGGTAGGCGACCAGCCCGACGGCGGCGGCGGTGGCCAGCGGCAGGCCGACCGCCAGCAGGCCGATCGAGCGCAGGTTGCGTCGCATGTTGATATAGGAGCTCTCCAGCCCGGCCGACCACAGCAGCGGCGGCAGGATCACGAACAGCACCAGGTCGGGCCGCAGGGTGATCTCCGGGAAGTCCGGAATCAGCCCGACCGCCAAGCCGGTCACCACCAGCGTCAACGGCGCCGACACGTGGTAGCGGCGGGCCACGGCCGCCACCAGCACGGCGGCGACGAGCGGGGCCAGCAGCGCGGCATTCACCTCGTGGCACCTCCATCAGGAAGAAGCCGGCGGCTTTGGCCGTCGGAGAAGTCATCCGCCGGAATCGAGCCGACCGCCCCTAATATCTTGAGCAGCAGTCAACCAGTGAGAGGAGGTCCCGTGGTCGGGGACCGCGCGGTGCCACCGGATAATTCCGGTCGGCATGAACAGGCCACCGAGCGGATCGGCAGTACCCGGGAGTCGGGATCGGAGCCTCCGTCGCCCGGCCGGACCCAGGTGGTGCTGCTCGGGTCAGAGGAGCTGAGCCGCGAACTGGTGATCGCGCTGCAGCGGCTCGGTGCCGAGGTGATCGCCATCGAGCGGCACGCCGACGAGCCGCTGTGCACGGTTGCCGACCGGTCCGTGGTGCTCGATTTCACCGATCGCGACGACCTGGCCGCGGCGATCCGGCAGCTGCGGCCGCAGTTCGTGGTGGCCGGGGCCGACGCCGGCGCCGCCGAGGCGCTAACGGTGGCCGCCGAGGCGGGTTTCACCAAGCTGGTGCCCAACATCCGCACTGCCCGGCTGGCGGTGGACACCGAGGGCATGCGGCGGCTGGCCGCCGACCAGCTCGGCCTGCCGACCGCACCGTTCTGGTTCGTCGGGTCGGCCGCCGAACTCGCCGCGCTCGCCGCGCACGTCGGCTTTCCGATGGTGGTGAAACCGGCGGTGTCGTCGC
>NZ_JBYCLB010000210.1:0-5004 GCF_057473705.1 Mycobacterium sp. TH-M15
GTTTGGTAGGTGGCGTTCCAGTCGTAGAACCCGTCGGAGAAGTAGTAGGGCGTCGTCACCGGCTCGGTGTGGCCGGTGAAGCCCAGCGGCTCCAGGAAGATCCGATCGGCGCTGGCCATCATCGTGTCGTTGGGTGTCACCGTTCCCATCGGCCCGACGATGAGCGCCACACCGTCACCCAACCCCGCCGTCAGCAGCACGTCGCCCGAGACCGGACGCGGACGCCCGGTGGACACGCCGGCGACACCGCCGACGACCACGCTGGCGACCGCCACGACACCGACTGCCCGGACCGAACTGATACCCATGAACCTGCCCTTCCGGCGGTTGGCCTGCAGGCCCGGATCATTCGCTGTGACGCGATACTACTCGCGGGGTGCGCCGGCGGCTGAATCCGACGGCTGAATCCGGCGGCTACATCCCAGGGCGAGGTGTGATTACGGTCGGCCCGTCGTAGACCAGCACGTCGCCGTCGACCCGGGCCCCGGCGGTCGGCCGGTGTTCGCGCAGCGTCCCGTCGTGCATCAGGTGGCGCACCTCGATCCCGCGCACCAGGGTGAGGTAGTCGGAGACCAGTTTGCGGTGGCAACGCCACCACACCGTCTCGGCGCACATGATCGCGAGCTGCTGGGTGGCCGCTCGCGCCAGCAGGTCGTCGATGCCGGCCCGGAACTCCGGGCTGCGCATGTAGCCCGCGTAGGACCGGAACGACGCGTTGCGCAGCCCGATATCGGGGCTCTCGCCTCTCACCCGCCGCCAGCCGCCCAGCCGCGGCTCCCACTGGTAGTCGATCCCGGCCTCCGGCAGCCAGTGCGCCATCTTCTCCCGGGCCGACTCCGGGTTGTGCCGGCTGCCGGGCGCGGTGCGCACGTCGACCAGCCGGCGCACCCCGGCGCCGCGCAGCAGCGCGGTGATCTCGGCCGGCCCGGCGGTGCCGTGTCCGAAGGTGAAGACCGTCGGCGCGTCGCCGCCCATCGGTCAGGCCTGCGCAGCCACCGGCTGCCCGGCGTCGGGCTGGTGCACCTGCGGGCCGGGCTCGGGCGCGTAGAGCTCTTCGATCTCGGCGGCGTACTTCGCCGCGATCGGCCGGCGCTTGAGCTTCATGGTCAGGGTGATCTCGTCACCACCGGGCTCCCACAGCGCGGACAGCACCCGGAACCGCTTGATCTGCTCCACCCGGGACAGCCGCGCGTTGCCGGCGGCCACTCCGGCCGCGATCTGCGCGATCACCAGCGGATCGGTGGCCAACGCGGCCGGTGACGCGTCGGTCAGCCCGTGGGTGGCGGCGTACGGGCCCACCGAGTCGGCGTCGAAGACCAGCAGCGCGGTGTTGTACGGCCGTCCTTCGCCGACGGTGAGCATCGCGCCGATCATCGGGCAGGCGGCCAGGATGGTGTTCTCGATGTTGGCCGGCGACATGTTCTTGCCGGCCGCGTTGATGATCAGCTCCTTCTTGCGGTCGACCACCCGCAGGTAGCCGTCCGGGTCCTGTTCCAGGATGTCGCCGGTGTGCAGCCAGCCGTCCGCGTCGATCGCCTCGGCGGTCTTGGCCGGATCCTTGCGGTAGCCGCGCATCACCAGCGGGCCGCGCACCAGGAACTCGCCGTCGTCGGCGACCTTGCTCTCCAGACCGGGCAGCAGCTTGCCGACGGTGCCCAGCCGGGCGTCGCGCGGATGTGCCGTCGAGGCGACGCAACTCAGCTCCGACATCCCCCACACCTCGCAGATCGGGATGCCGATCCCGGCGAAGAAGCCGAGGGTCTCCTTCGGGATCGGCGCCGCCCCGGAGACCGCCCAGCGCATCTGGTCCAGCCCCAGCTTCTCGCGCAGCTTGGACAGCACCAGCTCGTCGGCGCCGGCCCATTCGGCGGCCAGATCGTCGGGGACCGAGCCGTCGGCGACCAGCGCCGCACCCCGGCGCACCGCGGTCGCCAGCGCCCACTGCAGCGCGGCCCGGCGGTCGCTGTCCGGCTCGTTGGCCGCCGCGAATTCGATTGCGGCCTTGAGCTTCTCCCACACCCGGGGCACCGCGGCCCAGACGGTGGGCCGCACGTCGGTCAGTGCGGCGGCGATGGTGCGCGCATCCGGCACCACGGTGACCTGGGTGCCGAACATCTCCTGGTTGTACAGCGCCATCGCCCGGTCGGCGATGTGCGCCGACGGCAGGTAGGAGGTGACCCGGTCACCGAAGCGCACCCCGAGCACGTTCTGCAGCGACACCGCTTCGAAGACCAGGTTGGCGTGCGTCATCTCGACGCCCTTCGGCGGCCCGGTGGTGCCCGAGGTGTAGATCAAGGTGACGATGTCGTCGGGCTGCACCGCCCGCCAGCTGGCGTCGAAGTCGAAGCCGGGGTCCCCCGCGGCGACCAGGTCGTCGACCGACAGGGTGCCGTCCGGTGCGCCGTCGATGCAGACGATGTGGTCGATGGCCGCCCCGCTCTCCCGGATCCGGTCGACGTACTGGGCCTCGCAGATGACGACCTTGGTGCCGGCGTTGCCGAACAGGTAGGCCAGCTGCTCGGCGGGGGCGGTGTTGTACACCGAGAACGACGTCGCCCCGGCGTGCTGGGCGCCGACCTCCAGCGGGTAGAACTCGATCCGGTTGGCCATCATCAGCGAGACGGTGTCGCCGCGGCGTACCCCGAGCCCGGCCAGCCCGGCCGCCACCCGGCGCACCTGGGTGGCGTACTCCCGCCAGGTCAGGGTCTCGGTGTCGCCGACGGTCCGCAGCGCGACCGCGTCGGGATCGACCGCCGCGGTGCGCTGGAAGGCTTCGCAGACCGTCGCCGGCCGGGGTTCGGGCATCTCGGTCTCTCCTCTTCGGTTCGGCTGCGAGGTCGGCCGCGTTCGGGTCAGCCGCGGCCGCGGCGGGACAGGTAGGCGATCGCCGCGTCCCGGGATTCCTGGTCGTGCGCCGCGGTGACCAGCGAGTCGGCGTCGTTCCAGCTGCGCGCGGTGCCGACCATCCCCTCGGTCACCGCGTTGGTGTGCCGCTTGGTGGCATGGAGGGTGAGCGCGGATTTGGTGACCAGCTGGCCCACCAGCTCCTCGACCTCCTCGTCCAGGCCGGCCTCGCTCACCACCCGGTTGACGAAGCCGGCCGATTTCGCCTCGTTCGCGCCGAACGGCCGGCAGGTCATCACCAGCTCCTTGGTGAGCGCCGGGCCGAACTCGCGCACCAGCCGCGGGATGCCGCCCCAGGCCAGCGGGATGCCGAGATCGACCTCGGGGATGGCGAAGCGGATCGTGTCGGCGGCCACCCGCAGATCGCACGCGGCGGCCAGCACCAGCCCGCCGCCGACGCAGTGCCCGTGCAGCCGCGCCACGGTCACCGCCCGCATCGCCTCCACCGCGTCGGCCATCCGCCGTCCCGCGTCGGCGGCATCGCGCAGCGCGGCGGCGCCCTCGTCGACGGTGCCGAACGCCGCCAGGTCGGCTCCGGCCGAGAACGCCCGGCCCCGACCGGCGACCACGACGACCTTCACCTCCGGCAGGCTGTCGAACCAGCGGGCCGCGGCGACCAGTTCGGTCAGCGTCTCGGGGCCCAGCGGATTGAGCTTCTCCGGCCGGTTCAACGCGATCGACCCGCGCGGACCGTCGGCCACCACCTCGAGGGTGGTCGCGTCGAAGGTCTGCATACCTACGAACGTAGCGGGTCGACGCGTCATCGGGCGGTGTTCCGCGCTTTACGGCCCCCAGCCGGTACCCTTGGCGGACATGTCGATTGCGGCAACCGGGCTCACCCCGCTGGAGCAGACCGCCTTCCTCACCGAATACGCGCGGGCCCTGGACAGCCGGGCACCGCGGCCGATCCTCGGCGACACCGTCGCCGACGAGGTCGTCGGCCGGCTCGACTACGACTTCGCCGCGCTGGCCGTGCCCACCAATGTGGTCTGCCAGACCGTGCTGCGGGCCAAGCTGCTCGACGACCGGGTGCGCGACTTCGTGGCCCGTCATCCCGATGCCGTGGTGGTGGATCTCGGCGCCGGGCTGGGCACCCCGATGCTGCGGGTGCGCCCGCCGGCCGGGGTGGACTGGTATTCGGTGGACCTGCCGCCGGTGATCGCGCTGCGTGAGGCGGTGCTGCCCGCCGCCGAACACGCCCACTCGGTGCCGGCGTCGGTGGCCGACGACTGGACGGCGGGCATCCCGGCCGATCGGCCCACCATGGTGATCGCCGACGGGCTGTTCGCGTTCGTGCCGCAGCCGGTGATGGCGGAGCTGTTCCGGCGGATCACCGCGTACTTCCACGCCGGCGAGCTGGCGTTCAACGACTACGGCCGGGTCGGCCGGGTCAGCCGGGCGGTGATGAAACTAGCCCGGCAGCCGATGTTTCACCTGATCGACAGCGTGTGGGCCAACCCGGGCTTCAAAGACGCCCGCACCCCGGAGACCTGGAACCCGCGGCTGCGGCTGGTCGAGGAGGCCAGCGTGACGCACGCCGCCGAGGTGGCGCTCTGCCCCCGGCTGGTCCGGCTGGCGATCCGGCTGACCGGCACGACCAAGGCCGGTGCCCGCGGCGCCCGGATCCTGCGCTACCGGTTCGGGGTGCCGCGATGACGGGAGCCACCCTGATCACCGGGGCGCGGGTCTGGGACGGGGTGTCGGACGCGGCGGCGCCGGCGCAGGTGCTGGTCGTCGACGGGCGAATCCGGCGGGTTGGCGACCGGATCGAGCCGCCGGCGGGGGCGCACCGAGTCGAGCTGCCCGGACACACGTTGACCCCGGGCTTCATCGACTGCCACACCCACGTCACGGTGATCCCGCCGGTCGGCGCGGCGCTGGCCGCCGACTCCGTCGTCGCCAAGTCGCTGAAGGCGCTGCCGGTGCTGCGCGCGTTGCTGAACAACGGCTTCACCACCATCCGCGACCTGGGCTGCGGCGACCACGGCTACCCGACCGTCGATCTGCGCGACGCGGTCGCCGCCGGCCTGATCGACGGGCCGCGGATGCTGGTTGCGCCGCACATGATCTCGGCGCGCGGCGGCCACGGCGACTTCAGCG
>NZ_JBYCLB010000211.1:0-2240 GCF_057473705.1 Mycobacterium sp. TH-M15
CTGGGTGATCTGGTCGTGGTAGGGCAGTGCCTTGAGGTCCTCCAGCGAGAACTCCATCGGGTTCTCCACCAGGCCGTAGACCTTGAGCCGCCAGTCGGCGAAGTCGTGGGCTTCCAGCTCCTTGTACTCGACGGTCTCCGGCAGCCGGCCGTTGCGCCAGTGGTACGGGGAGATGTCCGCCTCGGTGAAGGTGCCCGGTTTCGGGTTGAGGTTCTCCAACAGCCGCTGGAACGGGCCGACCAACATGTCGCCGACGAACTGCACCACCCGCGGGTGGCGGATGGTGAACGGGGTCGCCAGCACCCACGCCACGATGCAGACCAGCATCGCCCCGAGGAACACCCAGAAACCGGCCCAACTGTTGTCGTCGCGGGACGCGAACATGTGGTTGAGGTTGTGCAGTGCGTCGGTGGTGAACACCATCGTCACGTGCACCAGGATGAAGAACAGGAAGTACAGCAGCACCAGGAAGTGCAGGGAGCGGGCCGCCTGCAGGTTGAGCCGCTTGCTGATCGCCCCGAGCCGCTGGGAGAGCGCCGGCGACATGCCCAGGCCGGTGATCAACGCCGCCGGTGCGGCGATGAACACGGTGGTGAAGTAGGCGAGCAGCTGCAGCCCGTTGTAGGCATACCAGCCGTCCTCGTGCTGCGGGAAGTTCAGCGACACGTACTGAATGGCGGTCGACAGTGCGTCGGGGAAGACCCTCCAGCTGGTCGGCGTGATGTGTCGCCACTCTCCGGTGGCGAACAGGAAGGCGTAGAAGACCAGGCCGTTCAGCAGCCAGAGCACGTCGGCGCCGAGGTGCCACCAGCGGGCCAGGCCGATCGAGTGCCGGAATCCGGGCAGCCCGAACTGCGGCGGCAGCGCGACGGTGTCCGAGTTCGCGGTCCAGTACGGGTCGTCGGGGACCGGCGGACCGACCCGCAGCCACTCGTCCCTGCCCGGGGTGGAGTTGCGGCTGAAGTACAGCCGCGGGTGGTCGCAGAGGATCTGGATCCCGGACCGGATGATGAAGATCATCAGGAAGAGGTTGAAGAAGTGCGTCCAGTTCGCCCACCACGGCATCCCGGGCGGACCGGCCTCCTGCGGTTCAGAGCCCGGGTGGCGTGCGACGAAGTCCTGTACGCCGGGCAGTTCCCAGAGGCCCTTGCCGACGGCGATCGCGGCCACCAGGCCGACGAAGCCGATCGGGATCAGCCACAGCAGGTTGAACCAGCGGTCCTTACCGATCCGCAGCCTGGGCGCGGTGGCCCGGCGGGTGAGGTCGAAGCCGCCGCCGTACTCCTCCACGTCGATCGTGTCATGGGCGCCGTGGATCTCGGATCGGTAGCCCTGCTCCAACTCCAACTCGACGTCGACCAGCGACGCCGAATAGTCGACCGGATGCGTGGTCGCGTGTCCCCCCGGACCGACTGCGGGACCGGTCGAATCGGTGTCCGCTTCGGAGCCGTGGTCGTCGGTAGTCGTCACTCCGCCACGATACCCGAAAATTTCGGATCACCGTGATCGATATGGAATAACGTCCCGAAGACATCCCGCCGCTGGGTCGGCCTCCGGCGGATGCCGCCGCCTGGGCGTGGCGGGGTGAGCCCCGCACCGCGCCGGTCCGAACCGAGTGCCGCCGGTTGTGGGGGTGCGGACTTCACCGGTCGTTCACCTGATCGCCGGGGAATCACGTCGAGCTGTAACCGAAAAATGGCCGAAACGACAAGACGACGTAACAATCGGCTGAAATTCTGTGTCGACCGCCGCGCCCCGGACCGGGTGCCGCGCGGAGCCCGTCGGGCACGGCTAGCATGCGCAGTACAAACCCAATCAGCAGGTAGATCAGGCAGGGGCAGATGAGGACCACCAGTGCGACGCGCCGCACCCGACCGGCTCGGCGCCGGATTGTGATGGGCCGTGGCTGACGAAGACCGGGGGCCGGGATACGGCCTGGGGCTGTCGACGCGCACCCAGGTCACCGGCTACCAGTTCCTGGCCCGGCGCACCGCGATGGCGTTGACCCGCTGGCAGGTCCGGATGGAGGTCGAACCCGGCCGGCGGCAGTCGCTGGCGGTGGTGGCGTCGGTGTCGGCCGCGGCGGTCGTCTGCCTGGGTGCGCTGCTGTGGTCCTTTCTCAGCCCGTCCGGCCAGCTGAACGAATCGCCGATCATCGCCGACCGTGACTCCGGTGCGCTCTTCGTCCGGGTCGGCGACCGGCTGTATCCGGCGCTGAACCTGGCGTCGGCGCGACTGAT
>NZ_JBYCLB010000212.1:0-2083 GCF_057473705.1 Mycobacterium sp. TH-M15
GTCGCTGGTGATCCAGTCCTGGATATCGGTGTGCAACGAGGCGTAGACAGACTGCACCGGTGCCGCCGAATCCGCGGCCAGCGAACCCGGGACCGTCGACGCAGCATCCAGGTCGGCGAGGACATCGTCCCAGTGCGCGGGGGCGAAAAATGCCTCCCACGCAGCGGGAGTCGCCACCGCACCCCAATCCACGCCGTTTGTCGCCGCGTCCAGAAACGGCGAGAACACCTGATCGAGCAGATCGTCGACAACGTCGGCGTGGGCCACCGGTGAGGTCGCGACCGGTGCCGTCCCGAACGCCAAGAACGCCGCTACCGCGGGACCGGCGCCGAGCGCCCGCCTGCACCGCCGGCGTGGCGCAGCTCCGGGCGCACCGTCGCGTCGTTCAGCTTTCCCGCGGCTATCTGGCATGCGAAGACACCTTTGTCTTGTGCGTGGAAGTCACGTCATGTTACCCACCGTGCGGGCTGAAACACCGCGGTTATCGGCATCAGCGGGACGAGCGCCACGGCGATGGCGATCGGATCGCCGACATCTCGCCCGCGCTGTTCAACCCCGGTCACACCGCTGAGCCGGGGCGGCCGGTGACGCAATCACCCGATCGCTATGGTGGCGGTGACTGCGCCACGCTGGATCACGGTGTCGCTGGTCGCGATCGTCAGGCCGCGGCGCGCCGCCTGGGTCACGATCATCCGGTCGAACGGATCTTTGTGTTCCCAACCGAGTTGACCGGCCATCGCTGCGTCCGCTGAGTTGATCGCCAGTTCGGCGGCGTTCATGTCGGCCAGGATCTGATCCCAGCTGGCGAGTAGTCCGGCGCCGTCGAGACGCCCGACGCGGGTTTTGACCGCCACCTCCCAGGCCGACGCCGCAGACACGAACAGCTCGTTGGCTTGGTCTTCGAGTTGTTCCCGCGCGGGCGCCGCGATCCGATCGGGTGCCGAGACCAGGCGGAGTAGGGCATTGGTGTCGAGCAGGATTCCGGTCATGGCGCCGGGTCCCAGGCGCCCAGCTCGTCGTCGGGGAGCGGCTCGTCGAAGTCGGCCGGAACGACCAGCCCGGGAAGCTGACCGAAGGTGCGCGGCCGCGCGACGGCCGGCGACATGACCACGACGGGACGGCCATGGTTGGTGATGGTGATCGACGCGCCGGTCCGCTCCACCTCGGCCAACAGCGCATTCAGTCGAGTCTTCGCTTCGGTACTGGTCACCGTCTTCACGAGGGCCATGCTAGGCCGCTAAGACTACATGGACTAGTCCGACTGACCTAGGCGTTGTTCAAGCCCGGTCACACCGCTGCGCCGCAGCAGCCGCATCGGTGGCGGCCGCGGCCATCCCGGCCGCGGTGAACTCGTCGGCCACTGCCCGCAACTCGGCAGCGTCGCCGGCGGCCAGCGCCCGAGCCTGGGCCAGCGCGAGTCTGCCGACGACGCAGTCGATCTCGTCGCAGAGCCGGGCCAGCGGGTCCGCCGCGCGGATGTCGCCGAGCCGGACGGCCGCATGCCAGGCGCGGATCGCCACCCCGCGCTGCCCGCCGCGTTCGGCCATCCGGGCGGCGTCGCGGGCGGCGGTCACCGCGCCGTGCGCGTCGCGCATGGCGGCCAGCCGCCACGCCCGGGCGATGCCCAGCTCCGGGGCGAACAGCGCCGACTTGGTGCCGTGTCGGGATTCGGCCCGGCTCAACGCCTTCGACGTCGCCGCCGGGTCGCCCCGCCGGGCCAGCGCGGTGGCCAGCAACGTCAGCGACAGCGTCCCCCACGAGTAGCCGGTGCGGTCCAGGGTGGCAGCGGCCGGAGCCAACAGCGTCGCGGCGGCGTCGAACTCGCCCAGGTCGATCAGCGCCAGCCCCACCAGCACCTCACCGATCGCCCGGCCCGGCTGCTGCAGCTCGGCGAAGTCGGTGAACCGCTGGGCCAGCTCCCGGGCGGCGGCCGGCCGGCCGGCCATCAACAGCACGCTGATCTGGCCCAGCCCGATGGTGAACCGCAGCAGCCCGGGGTGCTCGGCGCCCAGCGCGCGCTGGGCCCGCGGCTCGACGTCGGCGGACCGGCCCTGCCGCGCGGGGCCGAGCGCCGCGGCGCGGC
>NZ_JBYCLB010000213.1:0-2367 GCF_057473705.1 Mycobacterium sp. TH-M15
TCGACCTGCGGGCGCTGCTGGGCAACGTACGGCTGCACGCCGGGGCCGGTGCCCGTACCGACCGCACGGGGTCGAGGGTCAGCGCTTCTTGACCGCCAGGCCGACCAGCGCGGTGACGATGGTGCCCAGCACGCCGCCGCCGACCAGGCTGCCGGCCAGGTGGGGGAGGTCCAACCCGCCCCCACCGCTGCCGAGGATGCTGTTCAGCAGGCCGCCGCCGGTGAGGGCGCCACCGGCCAGGCCGCCGAGGCCGCCGCTCAGCAGGCTGCCGAGGCCGCCGGGGCTCGGTATCTTATCGGTCGCGTCCGCGCCTTTGCCGCCGAGGGCGCCGCCGACGACGCCGGCGATGAGTTGTTCGAGCATCTTTGCTCCCTTGTTCTGGTGCACCGCCTCCGCACGGCGGCATCTAGCTAGTTATAGCCGAGGCCGCCCGCGGCCCGAGCGTTATTCGGCCGGAAAATCGCCGGACGGCGAGTGAGGGCGTCTCGCCGAGACCGCCCGGTGCCGGGCACCGGTGCGGTAGCCTGCTCGGCATCCACCGTGTCCCGTGAGTAGGGGAATCGGGTGAACCTGGGGAGAGGGTAACCAGTGGGTTCGCATTCGAACGACGTCGCGGACACCGCGGCGGGTGACGCGCCGCAGTCGCCCGACACCCAGCGGCCGCCGAAACGGCGAAGCGTGCTGGGGTGGGTCGCGGTGGTTGTCGGGATCGTCGGCCTCGTCCTGGCCTGTCTGCCGTCGACCGTGATCGTCGGCTGGCTGCTGCTTCCGATCGCGTTGCTCGCCGGGGTCGTCGGCCTGTCGCTGTCGCGCAAGGTCACGAGCATGGGCAGCGCGGCGGCGCTGCTCCCCAAGGCCACCAGCATCGCCGCGATCATCATCTCGGTGACCGGCATAGTCGTCGGGGTCAACACGTTCTTCGGCGTGGTGACCGGCGCGGTCCACGACATCTTCGACAAGCCCGGCCACACCCGGTCGGCGCAGATCACCGGCGTGATCAACGGCGACGCGGACGGCGAAGAGAACGCGGCTGACGAAAACCCGTCCGGCACCAAGGAGCACCCACTCCGGATCGGCAATCCGCTGACCAACAACGACTGGGAGGTCATCCTCGGCACCCCGCGCGAGGCCGGGCACGAGGTCGCCGCCGAGAACAACTTCAACGACCCGCCGGAGAAGGGCATGGAGTACTGGATCGTTCCGATCACCGCCACCTACCGGGGAAAGGACACCGGTAATCCGGGATTCGACATCACCGTCACCTTCGTCGGTAAGAACAACCGGACCTACGACGATCCGTGTGGAGCCATCCCGCATCCCCTCAACGCGCTCGACGACGTACGTCGAGGAAGCGTGGCCAGGGGGAACACCTGTGTGGCCGTCCCGGTCGGCGCGCGCGGGCTGTGGGCGGTGTCGGCGGGTTTCAACGCTCCGCCGGTCTACTTCGCGATGAAGTGATCCCGCCCCTGTGCGGCTATGTCGCCCGGGTGAGCGCGACGACCGGAATGACGCGGTCGGTCTTGGCTCGGTAGTCGGCGAAGCCGGGATGACGGGTCTCCTGAATGCCGTAGAGCCGGTCGTGCTCTTCGCCGGTGATTTCGGTAGCGGTGACGGTGTACCGCTCGGTGCCGACCTCGACGGTGGCCGACGGGTTCGCGCGCAGGTTGTGATACCAGCTCGGGTGGGTGTCTCTGCCGTTGTTGGAGGCGAAGACGACGAGCCGGTCGCCGTCCGGCAGATACATCATCGGGCTGGTGCGCGGCCGGCCGGACTTGGCGCCGATGGTGGTTAGCAGCAGCATCGGGGCACCCTCGAACGGGCCGCCCAACGTGCCGCCGCGGCTCCGGAATTCGGTGACCTTGCCGGCGTTGAACGCCAGCGCCTGCTCGTTGTCGATGGTTTCTGCACCTTGTCGTTCTGGGTTGCTCGGGTTACTGGATGATCTTCTTGTGGCGGGCGACCTCGACCGGGCCGTCATCGCCGACGTGCACGAACACTACCTGATCGGCGCCTGACCCCGACGATCAAGCTAACCGTGCGGCAGGCTGCGGGTTAGACAGCCTCACGTCACCGGGTGAATAGCCAGCGGGGTCCTGCTCGGTTTATCCTCCCTCCATGCCCGGACCCGATCAGATCGCCGTCCCCAAGGTGCTGCCGGTTGCGGCGTCGTCGTGGCACACCGCGGTGCTGGCGGGTCATGCCGCTGTGGGGATCGCCGTACCTGGTGTGACGGCGCAGGCGATGAGCGCGGTGCGCGCGGTGCGCGCCGCGGCCGGGGGCACCTCAACCAAGCTGGCCGGGTGCACCACCAGCACCGCCACCAAGGTCACCACCGCCGATGCGGTGTTCGTCTCCACTGAGGCGTGC
>NZ_JBYCLB010000214.1:0-3057 GCF_057473705.1 Mycobacterium sp. TH-M15
GGCTGGGGCTGCGGAAACCGGGCCGGCGGCTGACATGACCCGGCCCGGTTCAACGTCTCAGGACGCGAACCCGCAACTCACGCTCACCGCCCGGCTCAACACCTCCGCCGTCGACTCTCGCCGCGGCGTCATCCGTTTACACCCGAATGCCGTTGCTGCCCTTGGCATCCGGGAGTGGGATGCGGTATCGCTGACCGGGTCGCGGACCACGGCAGCAGTGGCGGCGTTGGCCGGCCAAGACAGCCCGGTCGGCACCGTGTTGCTCGACGACGTGACGCTGTCCAACGCCGGGCTGCGCGAGGGCACCGCGGTGATCGTCAGCGCGGTCACCGTTTACGGCGCGCGGTCGGTCACGCTGAGCGGCTCATCGCTGACCGCCCAATCGGTTCCGTCGGTCACCCTGCGCCAGGCCTTGCTGGGCAAAGTGATGACCGTCGGCGACGCGGTGTCACTGCTGCCCCGTGACCTGGGTCCCGGTACCTCAACGTCAGCCGCGGCCCGCGCGCTGGCGTCGGCGGTCGGCATCAGTTGGACCTCTGAGCTGCTCACCGTCACCGGCGTGGACCCCGACGGACCGGTCAGCGTGCAGCCGAACTCACTGGTCACCTGGGGCACCGGCGTCCCCTCCCCGGCTGAGGCCGGGGAGGGGACGCGGGAACCGGTCAGCGTCGCGAACCCCACGATCGGAGTCGACGACCTCAAGGGCGTGCAGGCGCAGGCCGGCAAGCTCACCGAATGGCTCAAGCTTGCCCTCGACAAGCCGCACCTGCTGAAAACCTTGAGTGCCGCCACAAACCTGGGTGTGCTGGTGTCGGGTCCGGCCGGTGTCGGCAAGGCGACACTGACCCGCGCGGTGTGCGCCCGTCGCAGGCTGATCGAGCTCGATGGTCCCCAGGTCGGCGCGCTGAGCGCCGACGACCGACTCAAAACCGTCGCCGCAGCGGTGACCGCGGTGCGTGACGGTGGCGGCGTGCTGCTCATTACCGATGTCGACGCACTGCTACCGGCCGGCTGCGAGCCCGTCGCTGCCCGCATCCTCGCCGAGCTGCGCACTGCGGTAACCACTGACGGTGTGGCGTTGATTGCCACCTCAGCGCGACCCGACCAGCTTGACACGCGGTTGCGCGCCCCCGAGCTATGCGACCGCGAACTGGGGTTGCCGCTGCCCGACGCCGCCACCCGCAGGGCACTGCTGGAGACACTACTGAAGCCGGTGCCCGTCAGTGATCTCAATCTCGACGAAATTGCTATCCGCACACCGGGTTTCGTTGTTGCCGATCTAGCTGCGCTGGTGCGCGAGGCGGCGCTGCGGGCCGCGTCGCGCGCCAGCACCGATGGGCAACCACCCGAACTCAACCAGGACGACCTCGTCGGTGCGCTCAGCGTCATCCGGCCGCTGTCCCGTTCGGCCAACGAAGAACTGGCCATTGGCTTGCAAGTGGGAAGCGTGACCCTCGACGATGTCGGCGACATGGCCGATGCCAAACAGGCACTGACCGAAGCGGCGCAGTGGCCGTTGCAGCACCCCGACACCGTCGCCCGGTTGGGCGTCGACCCGCCGCGCGGCGTGCTGCTGTACGGTCCGCCGGGCTGCGGCAAAACCTTCGTTGTCCGCGCGCTGGCTAGCACTGGGCAGCTAAGCGTGCACACCGTCAAAGGCTCCGAGCTGATGGACAAATGGGTCGGCAGCTCGGAGAAAGCGGTCCGGGAATTGTTCCGGCGGGCCCGCAACTCCGCGCCGTCACTGGTGTTCCTCGATGAGGTCGACGCGTTGGCGCCCCGACGCGGCCAAAGCTTCGACTCGGGTGTCACCGATCGAGTGGTGGCCGCGCTGCTGACCGAGCTCGACGGCGTCGACCCGCTGCGCGACGTTGTGGTGCTGGGCGCCACCAACCGGCCCGATCTGGTCGATCCGGCACTGCTGCGGCCGGGCCGGCTGGAACGGCTGGTGTTCGTCGAGCCACCCGACGCTGCCGCGCGTCGCGAAATCCTGTGCGCCGCCGGGAAATCGATACCGCTGAGCGCCGACGTCGACCTCGCCGACGTGGCCGCCGAACTCGACGGGTACAGCGCTGCCGACTGTGCGGCACTGCTGCGGGAAGCCGCGCTGGCCGCGATGCGGCGTTGTCTTGACGCCGCCGACGTCACCGCCGCCGACCTGGAGGCAGCCCGCAAAACCGTTCGCCCCTCGCTGGATCCCAGCCGGGTGTCGGAGCTGCGGATGTTCGCCGGGGGCCGGTAAGACCACATGCGGATATCGGGGACGCGGCGAGTGGCGGTGACGCTCGCGCTGCTGCTGGTCGCACTCCTCGGGGCGATGTGGGCCGGCGTCGCACTCGGCACCGTCGCCGTGCCGTGGCGGTCCACGGCCGGGTTCCTCTGGGCCGAGCTGACGGGCGGCACCGTCGCAGCTCGGGATGGGACCCTATACCGCATCGTGATCGACTCCCGCGTCCCACGGGTGCTCAGCGCGACACTGGTCGGCGCGGCCTTGTCCGCCGTCGGCGTGGCGGTACAGGCCATGGCGCGCAACGCGCTCGCCGACCCGTACGTGCTCGGTGTCTCTTCTGGGGCCTCGGTCGGCGCCACGGCGGTTGTGCTGTTCGGCGCATTCGGTGTATTCGGCTGCTACGCACTGCCGGCGGCAGCGTTCCTCGGGGCGCTCGCGGCCACGGTACTGGTATACGCGATCGCACAGTCGAGCGGACGCCTATCGCCGCTGCGGCTGGTGCTCTCCGGGACCGCGCTCGGCTACGGATTTTCGGCGGTCACCACCGTGCTGGTGTTCCTCGAACCCCGCGGCGACACCGCGCGTAGCGTGATGTTTTGGCTGCTCGGCAGCATGTCCGCGGCCACCTGGCGGACCACCGCCCTGGTGGGCATCGTCGCTGGGGGCGGGCTAGCTGCCCTGCTGCTGTGCGCCTCGCGCCTCAACGTGCTCGCGCTCGGCGACGATGCTGCGACGTCGATGGGGCTGTCGGTCGATCGATTCCGGGGTGCGCTGTTCGTGCTCACCGCGGCCGTCACCGGAGTCGTCGTATCCGTATGCGGCGCCAT